>JAJXYP010000063.1 GCA_021780545.1 bacterium | reverse complement strand
GTCATCCGCTCCGGATTGCTGGCGGCCTCATCACGATGTACGACCGCCGCGAGCACCTGAGCCGCGAGGTTGCGCGCAACCTTCGCAGTCATTTCCCGTATCCGGTATTTGACGTCGAAATACCGCGGAATGTGGCGCTCGCCGAGGCGCCTAGCTTCTCGCAGCCGATTTTGCTCTACCGGCCCGATTCGGCCGGCGCGGCGGCATACCGCCGACTGGCCGCCGAGGTGATCGCGCAGGAACGCAATTTTATGCTTCCGGAAACCGCGGCCGCAAGCGAGCATTTCGGCGAGTTTAATTTTTCTTAATCCAACTATGCTTGGCAAAGGATTGGAATCGTTGATACCCCCGGCCCGTGACGCGGGAGGCGGCGACGGACAGAAACCGGCGCAGCCGCCGGCGGATTCCGCGGCGCAATCCGCCGCGCAGCCGGCAGCCGCAGCACCGCCGGGCATGGCGCCGGCAGTCGAAGCGTCAGCGTCCGCACCGTCGGTATCCGCGTCGTCGAAACCGGCGGAATCGTCGAGGGTGGATCGCGTTTTTGCGGCGCAACAGCGGGCTTCCGTCGAACCCGCAATCCAGGCGGTGTACCAGATCGAAGTAGAAAAAATTTTTCCAAACCCCAGCCAGCCCCGGCGGGATTTCAATCAGGATGCGATCCGCGATCTTGCGAACTCGATTCGGGAATTCGGCATGTTGCAGCCGCTCGTCGTAACGAAAGTGGAAAAGGAAACCGCCGGCGGCATCGACGTCGAATATCAGTTGATTGCCGGCGAACGGCGGCTCTTGGCGTCGAAAATGCTCGGTCTGCGCCTCGTGCCGGTCATCATCCGCAACGTGAATCTCGAGCGGGAGAAGCTCGAGCTCGCGGTGATTGAAAACATCCAGCGCGAAAATCTGAACCCAATCGAAACAGCCCGCGCTTTCCAGCGTCTGCAGGAAGAATTTCACCTGACCCAGCGCGAGATCGCTTCAAAGCTCGGCAAGAGCCGCGAAACGGTGGCGAACAGCGTCCGCCTGCTCGATTTGCCGCCCTTTATACAGGAGGCGCTTCAAAAGGGAGACATCAGCGAAAGCCACGGTCGACTACTCCTTGCGATCGAAGATCCGGCGATCCAGCGGAAACTCTTCGACGACATTTCGCTTTACCGGCTTACAACCCGCGACGTCAAGGATCGCGTGGAGCGGTTCAAGCGCCCGGCGGCGGAAACGGCATCCGACCTTTCGCCGGAAATCAAGGCGATGAAAGAATCGTTGTCCGCCACGCTCGGCGCGCCGGTTGAGATCAAGAAGGGCGCGAACACCGGGCGTATTTCAATTACGTTTTATTCGCAGGAAGAGCTTGAGAATATTTTGCGGCGCCTTGGGAAGGGGGAGGGCGAGGTTTTTTAAGGGACGGTTTGGGCTTGCCAAAACGCGGAAAATAAACAATAATGAAGGAACTTTTGTATTAATTTCCTAATGGCGCGCAAGACCAAACCAATAAAAACGACGCGGAAGGGCGGCAAGCCGGGGAGGCATCACATAAAGGACCGACCGAAACCGGGCTCGGCGAAGCGTGCCGCGGGCAAAAGCGGCCATTCAGCAAAAGCTCAGAAGGCCGGAAAGAAACAGAAGCCGGCCAAAGCGCTCTCAAAACTCGAGCGGGCGATCAAGGCGAACGAAAATGAAATCAATGAACTCATTGAACGCGGCCGCCCCCGGGGTTTTGTGACGGACAACGAAATCCTCTATTATTTTCCGAAGGTCGAGGAGAACGTCGAACTACTCGACGAAATTTATGATCGGCTTGAAAAGGCCGGCATCAAAGTGATCGAAACGAGCGCCCTCATCGATTTTTCGAAGGATGAGAGCGACAAGGAAGTCGACGATTCGATGGCGTTTGAGGGCGATGTGCCGGATGCCGTTCAGATGTACCTGAAGGAAATCGGCAAGACCCCGCTCCTCACGAAGGATGAGGAGCGCGATCTTGCGAAACGCGCCGAAAAGGGGGACGAGGAGGCGCGGCAGCGGCTCATGAAGGCGAACCTCCGGCTTGTCGTTTCAATCGCGAAGCGCTACGTCAATCGGACGCCGCATCTATCGATCCTCGATCTCATTCAGGAGGGGAATATCGGCCTTTCCCGCGCGGTGGAAAAATTCGACTACCGTCGCGGTTTCAAATTTTCGACGTACGCGACCTGGTGGATCCGCCAGGCGATTACGCGGGCGCTTGCCGACCAGTCGCGCACCGTCCGCATTCCGGTCCACATGGTTGAGACGATTTCGAAATACACGCAGATTCGCCGCCATCTGATTCAGGAGCTCGGGCGCGATCCGCTCGCCGAGGAGATTGCCGCCGAAATGGGCGTTGATGTCGACAAGGTGCGGCATATTCAGAAAATTTCACAGGAGGTTTTGTCGATTGAGACGCCGATCGGCGATGAAGACGATTCGACGCTTTCCGATTTTATTCCCGATGAAAAAAATCCGACGCCGTCGCAGTCGACGGCCCGGGCGATGCTCCGCGACCTGATCGGAGAGATCATGATCGATCTTTCGGAGCGCGAACAGCAGATTCTCAAGATGCGTTTCGGCCTTGAGGACGGCATCAGTCATACGCTCGAGGAGGTCGGCAAAGCGTTCGGCGTCACGCGGGAACGCATCAGGCAAATCGAAGCCAAGGCGCTCGAAAAAATCCGCGAGCACGGCAAGGCAGCCGCGCTCGATGGGTTTGAGAGTCTTGGATAGCACTATGGTTTCATGGAAAGCTTCGAAGGGGATTTTCTCAGGGAGAGATACTGGCCGAAAGAGGAATTCCGCAAAGCGGCTGAGAAATCGGGCAAAAAGGAGGAACGCCTTGCTAAAGGAGGGGGTTCCGGGGGTTCCCGAGGACCCGAGAAGCAGATCTTTGCGTATTTGGAACGCCTTGAGCGGGTAGCCGGACGCATTGACCCTGAAACCGGCGAACGGGGAAAGCTGTTTCTCGAGGCATCCCTGTATCCGCAGTTCGTCATCAAGCCGGAAAACATTTCCGACGAATACATCAAGGGCATCCTTTTGGGCAACTTTGCCGAAACCCGCGGTTATGATCTCAGCGTTTTAAAAAACGAAGAGATAAAGCAGGAGGTAACGGCCCAGTTCAAGCAGGTTTATGGACAGGACTTCGGCGCCTATGAGGTGCCGGATAAAGAGCGCCAACGGATCAAATCCATGGTTATCATGGACCAGAAGGCTCGTATATCAGCATGGTTGGATTACCTGACCAGCGAGGAGGCCAGGAACGCTCCGGCCGCTTTCCGCTATTGGGCGTTTGCTGAAATGCTCAAATTGGGCGGTTTTAACGAAGAGCGCAAAACATTCAACAAGCGGACCGAGCATACCGCCGCCTCGTTTCCCGAGCTCGACCAACAGGCGCTGGCTTTGGTTTTTGATGAAACGCTGCGGAAACGCAAAGGCGATCCTTCGCGCCTTCTGCTCTCCGATCCGATCCGGCAGGCCCAGTTCCGCAAGATCCTCGAAAGCGAGAACTTCGGCAAGCTCTATGCTTTTGCCCTGGAGCATGTCAATACCTTGCGCCTGCCGACCGAGCGCCTGATTATCACGAAGGGAGAATGGCGCTGCTTCCCCAAGGGCACTCCCGCCGGCGACCTCACCAAAACTCTGCAGGGCTTCAACACCAAATGGTACATCGCGGGCGATGGCTATGCCGAGGGGTATCTCTCCCACGCCGATATCTACATATATTATTCCGAAGACGCCGACGGCAAAAACGACATTCCCCGCGCCTGCATCGTTGACGCAAAAGCACAGGGTATCACCGAAGTGCGCGGCATTCTCTCCAGCGTGGAGGCCAAACAGCACCTGGACAGCTACATTACGCCGGTCGTTGAAGAAAAGCTCGCAACGCTGCCCGGCGGCGAGAAATGGCAGAGCACCATGGCAGATATGAAGAAGCTGGCGCTCATCCACTTCAAGTACCTGCAGAACGAGGCATTGGACAGGGAAGATCTGCGCTTTCTCTATGAAATCGAAAGACCCATTCAGCGTTCGGGCTATGAGAGCGATCCGCGCATCGACGAGATAAAGCAGCATCGCAATCCGCGAGACGATATCTCGTTCGCTATCGGCGTTCCGCCTGAGCGTGTCAGCATAACGGAGGACGAGGCTCTCACGGGAAACATCGCGTTTCATTACGGATATCTTAACCTCAGCGGCCTCGCTTCCGCGGAAGGCCTCATACTCCCGCAATCGATCGGCGGAGGTCTTTACCTCAACCGCCTCGCTTCCGCGGAAGGCCTCATTCTCCCGCAATCGATCGGCGGAGGTCTTAACCTCAGCGGCCTCGCTTCCGCGGAAGGCCTCATACTCCCGCAATCGATCGGCGGATATCTTGGCCTCAAGAGCCTCGTTTCCGCCAAAGGCCTCACCCTCCCGCAATCGATCGGCGGAGGTCTTTACCTCAGCGGCCTCGCTTCCGCGGAAGGCCTCATACTCCCGCAATCGATCGGCGGAGGTCTTTACCTCAGCGGCCTCGCTTCCGCGGAACGAATGAAGCTGAGGAGTGCATATCCTCATCTCGCGCATAAGATCCAGCCTTAATAAAGACAAAAACGGGCTACCGACCTTTTCAGCGCAAGAGCTTCATTTCCCCCTAAAAATATGATAAAATAGCCCTATGGCAAACGAGCAAAAAGATTCAAAAAACAAGGGCAGCGCGTCGTACGGAGCGAAGGATATTTACGTTCTCGAAGGTCTGGAGCCGGTCCGCAAGCGGCCCGGCATGTACATCGGTTCGACGGGTACGGCCGGCCTCCACCATCTAATCTGGGAGGTTGTCGACAACTCGATCGACGAAGCGATGGCGGGTTACGCCAAGAACGTTACCGTCGAAATCCTGCCGGGCGACGCGGTGAGTGTTACGGATGACGGCCGCGGCATCCCGGTCGACCTTCATGCGCAGACGAAGAAGTCGGCGCTTGAAACCGTCATGACGACGCTCCACGCCGGCGGAAAGTTCGGCGGCGATTCGTACAAAGTATCCGGCGGTCTTCATGGCGTCGGCGTTTCGGTCGTGAACGCGCTCTCGTCGTCGCTGAAGGTTGAAGTGGAGCGCGATGGCGGGTTCTTTGTTCAGGAATACGTCCGCGGCGTTCCGAAGTACAAAGTAAAGAAAGCCGGCCCGTCGAAACGCCATGGCACGCGCGTGACGTTTCAGCCGGACACGCAGATTTTTTCTGAACTCGAGTTCAATGAAAAAACGATTCTCGACCATCTGCGCCAGCAGGCATATCTCACGAAGGGCGTCCGGGTGAACATCATCGACCGCCGGCCGAAAGTGCCTTCATTCCACGGATTCTATTTCGAAGGGGGACTTCTTTCGTTCGTGAAATTCCTCGCGCTCGGGAAGAACCGCCTGCATGAGGACATCTTTTACGTGGAAAAAGAGCATGAAAAGCTCGACATCGAGTGTGCTTTCGTGTACGTCGACGACACTCGCATGCATGAAATGACATTCGCGAACAACATCTATACGCCCGAGGGCGGCATGCATCTCACCGGTTTCCGTTCCGCGCTCACCCGGACGCTCAACGCTTACGCGCGCGCAGAGGGGTATCTGAAGGAGAAGGAAGAAAACCTGAATGCTGATGATGTGCGTGAAGGCCTGATTCTCGTGCTGTCGGTCCGGCTGCGCGAGCCGCAGTTCGAGGGCCAGACCAAGGCAAAGCTTGGCAATCCGGAAGCGCGCACGGCGACCGAGGCGGTGATCAACGAGTCGCTCAAAGAGTTTCTGGAAAAGCATCCGCAGGAAGCGAAAGCCATTATTGCGAAAGTAATCCTGTCGGCAAAAGCGCGCCTCGCGGCGAAGGCAGCCCGCGAAACAGTGCTCCGGAAAGGGGCGTTCGAGGGCCTTACGTTGCCCGGCAAACTGGCCGACTGTATTTCGAAGGACGCGTCGGTTTCCGAGCTTTTCATCGTCGAGGGCGATTCGGCCGGCGGCACCACAAAACAGGGGAGGAACCGCCAGACGCAGGCGGTGCTTCCGTTGCGCGGCAAGATTCTGAACGTCGAACGGGCGCGGCTCGACAAAATGCTTGCGAACGCGGAGGTGCGGGCGCTCGTCGTCGCCATCGGCACCGCCATCGGCGAAGAGTTCAATATCGACAAGCTCCGCTATCATAAAATCGTCATTATGACCGATGCGGACGTTGACGGTGCCCATATCCGGACGCTCCTCCTCACCCTTTTCTATCGCTACTTTACGAAAGTGGTTGAGGGCGGTTATATATATATCGCCCAACCGCCGCTTTTTCGGATCCAGCTTGGCAAGTCCGTCCGGTATGCGTTTTCCGACGCCGAGCGCGACGCCATTATTGCCGAAATGCAGAAGTCGGCTCCGGC
Source organism: bacterium (assembly GCA_021780545.1). GTDB lineage: Bacteria > Patescibacteriota > Minisyncoccia > UBA6257 > 2-01-FULL-56-20 > JAJXYP01. The sequence goes on along the minus strand of JAJXYP010000063.1, from coordinate 2,505 downwards.
TGCCAAATCCACCGCCGGCCGGAAAAAAGCGGTGATTGCGGCGTCCGAAGCGACGGAAGGAGAGCTTTCCGACGGCGATACCGCCGATGGAGAGGCGGAAGGAGACGGCATCGGCAACCGCCGGATGCCGAATGTCCAGCGTTACAAGGGTCTCGGCGAGATGAATGCGGAACAGCTTTGGGAAACGACAATGAATCCGGAGAATCGCATCATGAAGCAGGTGCTGATCGAGGATGCCGAAAAAGCGGATAAATTATTCGATGTCCTGATGGGCGACGCCGTCGAACCGCGCAAAAACTTCATTCAGGCGAACGCCGCAAACGTGAAGAATCTCGATTTGGTGGCTTAATCGGATTTGGGTTGCGGCGCCTTATCCCGCCGTTGCGCTTTTTTCTGCAATCTGCTACAATCTCAAAATTGAGTCAATCCTATGTGGACCCGCATCAAACGGTTTTTTGAAGAGGCCCGGACGGAATTCCGGCATGTGAACTGGCCTTCACGCGCGGAGGCGATTCGTCTTACGGTCATCGTTATTGCGATCGCGCTCGGTTTGGCGCTTTTTTTGGGATTTTTTGACTGGCTGTTCTCAAACCTTATCAAAAGCTTTGTTTTGCGTTAACATTCTATTACTACTCGATCATGCCAGCATTTCCGCGCTCCGGCGCGCAACACGAACAAAAGGGGATCCGACAATGGTATGCGGTGCAGACCTATTCGGGCTATGAAGAGGCGGTTGCCCGGTATCTGAAGCAGCGCGTCGAATCGCTCACGATGGGCGACAAGATATTTAACATTCTGGTTCCGAAGGAGAAGATGATCCGCGTGAAGGGCGGGAAGCGCCAGACGATCGAGGAGAAAATTTATCCCGGTTACGTGTTGGTCGAAATGGTGCTTACCGAAGATTCCTGGTATGTCGTTCGCAATACGCCCCGGGTTACGGGTTTTGTTGGTCCGGATAATACGACGCCAACGCCGCTTTCGAAGGAAGAGGTCGATTCGCTGCTTGCCCGGAGCGGAGCCGACGAGACCAAGATGACCATTGACTTGGAGATCGGTGATCTGGTAAAAATAACCGACGGGCCGTTTAAGGAGTATGACGGCAAGGTGGCCGAGGTGAATCGGGAAAAAGGCAGCATCAAAGTGCTGGTTCCCATATTCGGCCGCGATACCGCCGTGGAGCTCGATTCCCTCCAAGTCAAGAAATTATAACCGAAAATAAACATGCAACAGTGCTTTTTCTGCTCGCAGAATCTGAAGAACATCGATTACAAGGAGGTCGATCTTTTGCGCCGGTTTGTTTCGAGCCAGGCGAAAATCATCGATCCCCGGCATACGCACGTTTGCGCCAAGCATCAGCGGAAGCTCGCCGAAGCGATAAAACGGGCTCGCTTCATGGCGCTCCTGCCGTACGTGAGAAAATAATTTTCGCATGGTCGCCTTGAATCAGGCGGTTTTCGGCGCGATTCATCGGTTTGCCGGTGCGAATCCGCTGGTCGACGTGCTTGGCATATTTTTCGCCGCGTGGCTGCCGTATTTTCTGGCAGCCGCGTTTCTGGTGCTCGTTTTTTATCAGGAGACCGCGCGCCGGAGATTTTACCTTTTTGCGGAAGGCGCGCTCGCCGTCATTCTTTCGCGCGGCATTGTGACGACCGCCATCCATTATTTTTATTTCCATCCGCGACCGTTCGTGTTCTACGGTTTTGCGCCGCTTATCGGCGAATCGGGTTCTTCCTTCCCGTCGGGCCATATGGCCTGGTTTTTCGCGCTGGCAATGACGATCTGGTTTACCGATCGCCGCTGGGGCTGGTGGTTTTTGCTGCTCACGGCCCTCATGGGTATCGCGCGGATTTACGCCGGCGTGCACTGGCCGTATGACATTCTGGGCGGCGCGGCGATCGGCATCGCATCCGGTGTGTTTGTCCGGTGGCTGCTGCGTGATTTTCGAAACGGGCTTACCAGCGCTCCACCATCAGCATCTTCCCGGGCCTGAAAATCTGGTGGATTTCTTCCGTGATGAACGGCATGAAAGGATGCAAAAGTTTGAGCGATCCGAGGAGCAGCTCCTCGAGAATCCGCACCGCCGCGGCTTTTTCCCGGGGTGATCCGTCGCGGAGCGCCGGCTTTTCCGCTTCGATGATTTTATCCGCGAGCGTATGCCAGATGTAGTGGTAGGTTTTTTCTGCGGCGAGGTGGAGATCGCGGGCGTCGATATGGGCGGAAACGTCCGCTTTGAGCGTCGCAAATTCTGATCGATAGGCGCGGTGCGCATCGCGTTCCGGTTCGGATGCCGCCATGGTCAACGGCTCCGCCTCTGCTGCGTTGAGCTTGATAAACCGCGCGATGTTCCAGAGCTTCGTCGCAAAGTTGCGATATCCTTTTACGCGTTGCTCATCGAATTTCACGTCATTGCCCGGCGCCGCGCCGACGATGAGCGCCATCCGCAGGGCGTCCGCGCCATAGGTGTCGGCGAGGACCAAGGGATCGATGCCGTTCCCTTTCGATTTA
>JAJXYP010000017.1 GCA_021780545.1 bacterium | reverse complement strand
TATTCTCCCATCGAGCACGCTTCGGTACGAAGAAGGTGTCCTCATATTGCGTCGGGTCGTTCAGAAGCTCCTGAACCTTTTTTTCTGAAAACCCCTGCTTTGACCATCGCGCTCTTATGACTTCTTGCTCAAGTTCAAACTGGTCTGACACACGCTTTAAAAAAAGCATCCCGAAGATATATTCCTTAAACTCGGAGGCGTCCATTTTGCCGCGAAGGACATCTGCGGCGGCGAAGAGATGTTGTTCGAGCTGTGAAAGCGTGATTTTCATTGTGGCTATTTTTTCTTCCGCTTTCGTACATTTACATTACCCTCAAGAAAATCCTTCAAGTCCTTCTCATTGATGCGCCAATAGCCAATCTTTGTTGCTCGCAACTTGCCCGCGTGAATATACCGCATCACGGAACGTTCGCTCACCCTTAATCTCTTCGCAACCTCCTGTGCGGTAAGAAGTTTCTCGCTGTCCATTATCTATAAGAATACACCACTGTCCTTTTTTGTCATCCACATACCTTGTCCTATTCTGTCCTATTTATGTTATTATGATTATATGCTCAATTATTTCCTCTACGCCCGCAAATCCACCGAAGCCGAAGACAGGCAGGTGCGCTCAATCGAAGACCAGCTTTCCGTCTTGCGTAGTTTGGCGAAGCAGGAGGGACTTTGCATCGTCCACGAGTTCACCGAGAAGGAGACAGCGAAGAAGCCCGGCCGCCCCGTGTTCAATGAGATGATGGAGAGGATTGAACGGGGAGAGGCAAGGGGCATCATATGTTGGAAACTCGACCGCCTTGCCCGCAATCCGTGGGACGACGGGAAAATACGCTGGCTCCACCAAATCGGCACGATACAACAAGTAAGAACCTACGAGCACGACTACCAGTCAGAAGACAACGGACTCCTCATGTCGGTTGAATTCGCGGCGGCTACGCAGTACGTCCGCGACTTGGCGACGAACACCAAGCGCGGGTTGCATGAGAAGGCGAAAAGAGGAGAATATCCGTCCGTCGCCCCCGTCGGCTATCTGAACGACGTAGCCCGCAAGGTTGTCGTGAAGGACAGGCGGGAAGCCCCTGTCGTTATAAAGACGTTTGAATTGTGCGCCGAAGGCGATTCCCGTCTGGAAGACCTCTCCCTGTTTCTTTTCAAGGGCGGCATCAAGACGAGGGCGACGAACAGGTGGCGAAGCGAAGGCGGGAGGCCTTTAAGCCGCGACCAAGTTTCCGGCATGCTTTCCAATCCCTTTTATATGGGCATGTTCCGCTATGCCGGAGAACTGTACGAGGGCAAGCATCCCGCTCTCGTATCGAAAAAATTATTTGATAAGGTGCAGGAGGTTTTGAGGGAACGAGGGCGGGCGCACCACGAGCCAGAGAACAACCCAAAACCGCTTTGCGGTTTACTGCGTTGTGGCGAGTGCGGGCGGAGCATCACCGCCGAGGAGAAGGTAAAGCGTCAGAAGAACGGCAATGTCCACGCCTACGTCTATTATCGCTGTACCAAGAAAGGCACGATTTGCTCCCAGCCCTTCATCAGAGAGGAGGCGTTGTCCGCCAAGCTGTCGGAGGTCATGGGACACTATGCCCTGCCCCATAATTGGGCGGTAGAACTTCGGGCTATGGCCGACAAGGATGAGTGGGAGGCCACCCAATCGACCGCTACGGCGAGCCAAGCGATGAAAGAGGAGATAATGACCATTGAAAAGAAGCTCCACATCCTGCTTGAAGCCCGACTTGAGGAGGATATCGACCGCGACACCTATCGTGAGCAGAAGGCGGAGCTTCTTTCTCACAAGAAGGGGTTGGAGGAGAAAATGGCCTTACTTGCCAAAGGGCAGGTCGCTTGGCTCGAACCCCTGCGGGAATGGATAAAAGACGCAGAAAATCTGACGGAAACCGCTCTTACCCCCACCCTCACGCAGAAAAAACTCTCGGCAAAAAAATTCTTCGGCTCGACCCTCTTTCTTAAGAACCGTTCTCTCGTTCTTACCCCCACCACACTGAACGATGCGCTCCGCGCATCGCGGTTAAATTTTTTGCAAAATGACCTCTGTACTTCTCTTGTGCGCGTGGCAGGAATCGAACCTACGACCTCTGTCTTATCAGGACAGCGTTCTACCACTGAACTACACGCGCGATTTTTATACCAGGAGATTATATACCATCTATGGCGTTTGCGCCATAATATTGTTCCCCGCACCGGATCCGTTGTACCCCTGCGTAATGCCGTTCACCAGTTCCGGCTGGCCATTTAGACCATAGAGGCCGAAGTCGCCCTCGCCCGCCGGCTGATCGAAAAGCTGCCACGCAACCGCATACGGCAGTCCCGCGTTCTGCACGGTGCTCACGATCTGCTGCAGATACGTGTCCGCCGTGCTGCTCGGCACCTGCAGCTGGTTGTACCCGAACTCGCCGATGATGACGTTACGCGTGCCCGCCACGTTTTCAATCGTCGCGATATCCTGCGCAAGCGTCTGGCCCGGATTCGCGTTGTTGATGCTCTCATAGGAGGAGTACAGCACGTAGTCGAGCGGCAGGCCCGGCAGGACGTCATAGAGCATGCTCGCGTAACCGTTATCGTGCAACGCCCGAACGATGTTCAGTTCCGCCGCGGAATACACCGAAACACCCGAAAGTCCCTGCGCCGCGGCCGCCGCTCTTCCGGCCGCGATGCCCGCGCTCCGGGCTTCAAGCCAGTCCTTCATACCCTGGATCGAAACGCCGACGTTCTGATTCCCGTCGTAGTACGTCGCATAGTTCTGATCGCAACTCGCTTTCGCCGCGGCGTTCGTCGCATAGCCGTACGCATTGTCGCAGTACAGCTGGTTGTCGCCTTCCCAGTTCGACAGGATGAACGTCTTGCCGGTGCCGTGGTACGTCTGGTACAGATACATCGTCAAATCTTTATATTCCTGTTCGACCGCGGCCGTATTAGCCGTCGTATAGAACGAAGGATTCAGGAACTTCAGTGTCGAACAGTCGCCGAACGTGGTGTGGTCGTACGTCGTCAGGATAAACGTAGAAATGTCGGGGTTCGCAAATGCCTGCTCGAACTGGCTTTCCTGTGCCATCTGCGTCAGTGTCAGGCCGGAATCACAGGAACCGGATAACCCATAATCCATCGACGAGCGAGGCGACATCGCGAGACGAACAGTATGGAATCCCTGGGAGGCGGCGAAGCTCACCGGGCCCGCGATCGGACCGTTGCCGTAAGAATAATATTGCTTGCCCCAGATGTAGACGCCCACATCGGACGGAATGCTACTCGGCGGATTCGACGAAGCAGTCGGCGGCGTCGACGCGGTCGCGGTCGGCGCGGTGGACGTCGGCTGCGTCGGGGCGACAACAGGCGCTGGCGCTCCCGGCGCCGTGGTTGTCGTGGCCGTCGTGGTCGTCGTGGCCGCGGTGATCGCCGGTGCCGTGGTTTGCGTCGGCGTCGACGGAGTCGTCGATGTCGGCGTTGGCGAAGATGTCGGCGTTGGATTCGAAGCCGGACCCGTTGGCGAAGTCGGCGACGGACCGGGAGCCGTCACGAGCGAGGATGCGCACGTTTCGAGCTGCGCAATCAACTGGCCCGCCGAAGTAATTACGTTCTGCACGGCATTCAACACGTCCGAAGGAACCGCGCCGGCGCCTACGACCGTCGCAAAATATCCAAGCTCCTGCGTTATTGCAGCAAGCGCCGCCGAAACACTGGCGGTTGTTCCGCAGGAACCGGCGTCTGTCGATGGCGGAACGGAGTTGCCGGGCGCGCCGGACGCCAAAGCTGCCGGCGACATCCCCGCGAGTAACGCCGTCATAACCACCGCTGCCCAAATGTGTTTCTTAGAGTGCGTCTCGAAAATAACCATAGCTCTCAATAATCTAAGGATACCACAATAGAAAACCTCGCCATCATAATGTGGATAAGCGGGCGGCATATTCATCGAATGTAATTTTGAAGCGCCGTCGAGCCGGGGAAAATCGGTACCGCACCGTTATTGGATCCCGCTCGGCAATGAGCAGCCGGTTTTTTGCGACAACGTCGCCAGCGGAAGCGTACCGACCATACTTGAACCATCGCGGAAATACCACGTCGGATATGCTGAAATATTCTTATCCAAGCAAACCTGTGTTTCCTGGCTCCCGTCGCTCGTCGAACATTCCACGTACGGCAACAATCCGGCCGCGGATCCGAACATCGCCTTTTGCGCCTGGCAATGCGAACACCAAAAAGCTCCGTAGAATTTGGCGCCGCTCGCGGCAATACAGCTCGCGAAAGAAATCAAACCCTCGCCCGCAGAAGTTGCCGAAGGCGAAGAAGACACATTCAAACCCAGGGAAGATGCCTGGGAGGATGGAACCCAATCGGATGGAGGATTGATAACAACCGGCTGATTAAAGTTTGTCAGCGTAAAAGTATAAACCATCGTCTGCGTTTGATGCTGCGAACCTCCGACCGTAACCGTAAGATCTGCCCGATAGATAATCTGATCCGTCTTGCCTATCCAAAGGTCAAGATCCGAAAACGTCGACGAACTCACAGCAGCCCCTTCCGGCAAATTCTTAAAGAAATACGTCGCGGCAGGATTGGCTAGCTGAACGACGTAGTGAGTCGTCTCAATTCCATTTACCGCCTCGTCATTTTCCCGCGCGACAGAATTGAAAAACTTACCGCCGAGAACATCCTTTCTAAAGGATGCCGCGGCTTGATTCGATTGGATGAAGTAATCAATAAGCACAACCGGCGCAGAAGGCCTGGCGCTCTTGACCCACTGCCCCGTCGACCCCGGAGATGCCTGAAGCGTATCCCCTTGATACGTAGTCGTATACAAATCGTTTCCTGTCGTGATTTCTTCCGTTGAAATGCTCGATCCGGCCGGGAACGAAGCATCTAACTTCATTGCCACGTCATAGCTCGAATTTTCAGGATCGCTCCAATCCTCTTTTATGACGTAGGTACTCGTGCTTCGGATACTGTCAGGAAATCGATTAAAAACGTTCGCAAACCTGGGATCCGCCGATACCAGATTTTGCAGAATCTGATTCATAGTCGCTCCCGCGTTTGTGGTGACATTCTCCGTCAATTGGTATTCGACGTTCTTTAGCGTCGCCATCTTGGCGAAGGCATTCGCAACAACCTGCTGCGGCGCCGACAACCAGGCCTGCCGCATCCAGAAAAAACCTGCCACAAAAGCAAAAACAATGACCGCCAGAAAGACCAAAAGCATCACGGAACCGCTTCTTCCCATAAATAAATTATGGAGCTAGTCTAGGATATTTGCAAATGATAAGTTTCCGGGTAATCTTGGCATGTTGGCGCATATCCTTATACCGAAAAGAATTTCGTCCGCCCCTCTCTCCCTCAAAAAATCCGCGGCGCAAAGAATCTTCGGCTCTAACAACTCTTTGATTCTGGTGCGCGATGGAGGGATCGGACCTCCGGCCTCTTCAATGTCAATGAAGCGCTCTACCACTGAGCTAATCGCGCGCGCGGATGACCTTGGCAGTCATTATAGCGGGTTCAGGAACTCGTCGCAACGGGTGCCGGCGGAGCGCCGTGGTAATCCAACCGCGAGGCACCAGTCAGATTAAAACCGGGCACAACGGCGCCGCTCCCCTGGGGATTCGCCGCCCGTCCCGCCTGATCAACAAGGAATCCGACGCCCCATGAAAAATATGCGGCGATGGCGGCGAGGAACACGACCGCAAGGACAACGATCAAGCCCGGTATGTGGCGTTCAAAAAATTGCTTCATGTGCGTCATCGGTAAAAAACCTGACCTTGCCCGTTCAGCTGGTATGCCCCGCTCTGATACGTCAGATCGAAGGATGTCAGCTGAATCAAGAAGCCCGGCTGGCGGACCTCGATATCATCAAGAAATGAAACCATGTTGCTGATCGGCCCGCTCGCGGCGAGCGAAAACGGCATGTTCTTTGCGCCGAATGCGCCCGGCGCTGACACCGATCCGTTGCCGACGTCAGATCCGAAAGTCGCCTGCGCCGAAACGCCATCGGCCGAAGCTATTTTTGAAATCCAAGGCGCGAAGCCGATGAGCGCATCCTGCCCGGGCAAAAGCGCGTTCATCGCGGCCTGGTCGACTGCCGCCTGCGAAGCCTGTTCGCGCAACTGGGCAAGCGCCGCAAGAGCGCCGGTCTGCTGGTTGATGAGTGACCGGTCAGCCACGATTTTATCGGCGATAGCCGCGATGCTGCCCGACAAAAAATAGAGCGTGATCGCGGCCGCCGCGATGCTGCCCGCTATCACGCCAATGCTAATCCACCATTGCCGCCGGATGTCGGTCGCCATAATACCACTTTATTGTACCAAAAAGAACGGTTCCTCTATAATAGGAGCAACATGGCACGCCAACCGTTCGTCCATCTCCATACGCATTCCCACTATTCCCTGCTCGACGGACTTTCAAAAATCGACCAGCTGGTCGCGCGCGCCAAAGAGCTCGGCATGGATACCCTGGCCCTTACCGATCACGGCGTCCTCTATGGCGCCGTCGAATTCTACAAAGCGGCCCGGAAAGCGGGCATCAAACCCGTCCTTGGCGTCGAAACCTACGTGGCACCCCGCGACCGCTTCGCGAAATCCGCCGACGAACGCTACCATCACCTGATCCTCCTCGCCGAGAATGAAACCGGCTGGCGCAACCTGATTGCCCTCGTCACCAAAGCGCATCTCGAAGGCTTCTACTACCGGCCGCGGGTCGACAAAGACCTGCTGCGCGAGCATCACGAAGGACTGATCGCCCTTTCGGCCTGCCTCGGCGGCGAAATCGCTTCCCGGCTCGCGGCCGGCCAGCATGACGAAGCGGTTGCGGCGGCAAAGGAATATCGCGGCATCTTCGGCGAAAACAATTTTTTCCTTGAAATCCAGAAGCATCCTCATGTGCCGGATTCCGAACGGCTCGAACCGCTGCTCCTCAAGCTCTCCGAAGAGACCGGTCTGCCGCTCGTCGCCACCCAGGACAGCCACTATATCAATTCAACGGACGCGCCGTACCATGACATTCTGCTGGCGGTTCAAACGGGAAACAAACTGTCGGATGACGATCGGATGTCGATGAAGGAAGATGATTTTTCGCTGCTGTCGGAAAATGCGATGCTTGAAAAATTCGCGGGCGTGCCCGGCGGCGCGGCCGCGGTCGCGCTGACGGCGGACATCGCCGCGCGATGCAACGTCGAGCTCGAACTCGGCAAGATCCTCCTGCCCGATTTTCCGAAGCCGGCGGGAAAGACCGCAAACGCCTATCTCCGGGAACTAATAGAAGAACGCCTCCCCGGAAAAATCCCGGTCGAAGCCCAAACCAAGGAAGTCCGCGACCGGCTCGAATATGAACTTTCCGTCATCGAAAAAACGGGTTTTGCCGATTATTTCCTCATCGTGCAAGACCTCATCCACTGGGCAAAATCCCACGGCATTGCCGTCGGGCCCGGCCGCGGATCGGCGGCAAGCAGCATGGTTTCCTACGCCCTCGATATCACCGAAATCGATCCCCTCAAATATAACCTTCTCTTTGAGCGTTTTCTTAATCCCGAACGCGTGCAGATGCCCGACATCGACATCGATTTTGCCGACACGCGGCGGGATGAAGTGCTCGCCTACGCGCGCGACAAATACGGGGAAGACCGCGTCGCCCGAATCATCACCTTCGGAACAATGGCGGCCCGGGCCGCAATCCGCGACGCCGGCCGCGCCATGGGATTTTCCTACGCCTTCTGCGATCAAATCGCGAAACTCATCCCCTTCAATCCGACCCAGGGCATGAAAGAGGGCTGGCTCGACGAATGCCTCAAAAATGTCTCCGAACTCAAAACGCTCTACGACGCCAATCCTGACGCCAAAAAACTGATAGACGCCGCGCGGCATCTCGAGGGCGTCGCCCGCCACGCATCGGTGCACGCCTGCGCAACCGTGATCGCGAAAGATCCGCTCGCGGAACGGGTGCCGCTTCAGTTCGCGCCGCAAGATAAGAACACGATCATCACGCAGTTCGAAATGCACGCCGTCGAAGACCTCGGCCTCCTCAAGATTGACTTCCTCGGCCTGATGAACCTGACCATCATCGAAGATACGCTCCGGCTCATTAAACAACTCCGCGGCACAGATATCCGGATCGCGGACATCCCCCTCGACGATGCGAAGACCTACGAACTCCTCCAGCGCGGCGACACGACCTCCGTCTTCCAGTTCGAATCGTCCGGGATGCGCCGATACATGAAGGACATGAAACCGACGCAAATCGAAGACCTCATCGCGCTCGTCGCCCTCTTCCGCCCCGGCCCGATGGAACTGATCCCGACCTACATCGCCCGCAAGCAGGGCAAGGAACCGATCCGGTACATCCACCCGATCATGGAAGAAACACTGAAAAACACTTATGGCGTCATCGTCTATCAGGAACAGGTGATGGATCTGGCGACCAAGCTCGCGGGCCTCACCCGCGGCGAAGGTTATGTCCTCATCAAAGCGGTCGGCAAAAAAATCAAATCCCTCCTCGACGAACAGAAGACGAAATTCATCGGCGGCTGCCTGAAGAACCATATCCCCCAGAAAGTCGCCGACCACGCCTGGGGCCTTATCGAACCATTCGCCCGGTACGGCTTCAACAAAGCGCACAGCGCCTGCTATGCGATGATTGGATATCGCACCGCTTACCTCAAGGCAAACTATCCGGAAGAATTCACGGCCGCCGTCCTGAACGCCGAGCTTTCGGACGTCGAACGCATCTCGGTGCTGATCCAGGAGGCCAAGACATCGGGCGTCGAAATTCTCCCGCCGGACGTCAACAAAAGCTTCGTTAATTTCACTCCCGAAAAATATCCTCCCGGCGAAGCGCCGCAGGACGGAGCGCCGGCGGGAAGCATTCGCTTCGGCCTCCTTGCCATCAAGAACGTCGGCTCGGAAATCGCGAAGGCAATCATCGAAGAACGCCTGCGCGGCGGGCCGTTTGCCACCTTCGAAAGCGTCCTCACCCGCATCCAGCATAAGGATCTCAACAAAAAATCGCTCGAAAGCATGATCAAATGCGGCGCCTTCGATTCGCTCGGCGTCGAACGG
>JAJXYP010000039.1 GCA_021780545.1 bacterium | reverse complement strand
TTCTTGTCTTTTTTCATTCTCTCACGCTGCAATTTTCTCCGCAAACACTGACGGCGGCATCCTGAGCGCGGAATGAATCCTCGTGTGGTTGTACTCCCACGCGGTTCGATAAATCGTCGCAACGAGCTTGCCCAACGTTTTGAATCGATTGGGATCACCGAGGTCCATTTTGAATTTGTCGTAGAAGGATTCCTGATATCCGTTTTCCCATGGCGAGCCAGGCCTGCTTCGCGAGATCGTGATGCCATAACGCTCCAGCATGGCGATGAACGCTTTTGCTTCATACTCTCTTCCATTGTCCGAATGGAACATCACGGGTCGTGGGTGATGGAAGAGCGCGTTCGCGAGTGTTTGGATGGTGAGCTGCGATCCTTTCTGCGTCCCCACGTGGAGCCCCATCAGTTGCCTCGTAAAGAGATCGATGGTGGTTGAGACATACACCTTCTTCCCGTGAAAGATGAGTTCCGTGAAGTCGGTCGCCCAGATATGGTTTGCGTATGAGGGCATAATGCCGAGCAAGAGGTTCGGAAAGTGCCGTTCTGCCTTGCTTTTCTTGTATTTTCTGCCATGTCTGCGGTAGGGCTTCACGCCGTAGATGCGCATCACCCGCTGCGTCCGTTTCCGGTTCACGCCCAAGGCCTGTGCCAACCGCCGCGCACCATATGACGGATGCTTGTGGAGCACCTCTTCCATCCGGATCTTGAGCGCCCAGTCTTTCTTGTCCTGTGTGGCGACGTAGTAAAGCGATGACCGTGAAACGCCCATGGCTTTCGCCATGGCGGACACGTTTCTTTCTTTGCTCAATTCTTTTTTTGGGCCCGGGACAGCTTGATCGTGAGTTCGCCGATCACTTCAAAGAGTTCCTTGTTCTGCTTCTGGAGGCGTGAGAATTCTCCCCAAGATGGAGCGCTTGTTGCACCGGCGCCGAGCCATCCGTACACGGTCGTCTCATGAACACCGGCATCCTTTGCGGCTTTGGCCACTGGAATGCCTTCTTCTTTCACCCGGCGAACAATTTCCGCCTTCACCTCTTTGGCAACACGATATCCTTTTTTGTTAGCCATGACACAATGGTAATTTGTTTCGACCTTTGTGTCTAAATTATGGGGTCCAGGTCATTATGCGCTGATCGCAAAAGAGGCCCGCCGACCAATTTTGAAACAATGTTGCGGGGGCAGGACTCGGACCTGCTTCGGGAGCTTATGGGGCTCCCCGGAAAACCTTTCCCAACCCTCCCGCGCCGGTGCGGCGTCCGTTTCGAGGCCGCTAGAACACTGAAATGGTATCAGATGTCCGCTGTCCGCGCAACCGGATGCGGCGGTTCGTCGTACGGTAAGATGCGGAAAGGTTGGAGTATACTGACGATATGAATGACGAAACACCGGTCGAAAACCGGAACGGCACGAGGCATATGGAACGGATCATCCGGTGGGCGCTTGCGGCGCTCGCCGCGATTCTGCTTGCGCTGTTCGCCATCCTTTTCGTGCAGTATCAGGCGATGCGAAACGCGGCGTCGCCGAATCAGCGCGAGCTGCGGTGGTCATGGACGCTTGAGCGCCGCGCGCCGCTTCCGGTTTCGGAAGCACCCCTCATCCATGCTTGGATGACTTTTGATTACGTGAATTATCTTTTTGCTCTGCCGCCGTCGTATCTTCGGACGCGGCTTGGCATCGGCGACGTCCGGTATCCGCGGCTTGGCATCGGCGACTACGCGGAAAAGAAGGGGATGAACGTCGACACCTTTTTGTCGAAGGTGCAGGCAGCCGTCCGCGGATACGAACCGGCGGCGGGTGGCGGCAGCGCGCCCTCTGCCAACGCACCGTCCGGAACCGCGCCCGAGCCGGCCCAGACAACCGGAACCAATCCGAGCATATGAGTAACGTTCTCGGAGAGGTTCTTTCGTTTGTCCTGCTTTATCGGTATCTTGCGATCGCGGTCGTCGTATATGCTTCGGCGGTGATTGTTCCGCTGCCGGCGAACGCGATGCTGCTTGCGGTTGGCGCGTTTGCGAGCCAGGGCTATTTTAATTTTTGGGCGGTGCTTGCGGTTGCGGTCGGCGCGAACACCGCGGGCGATCTTACGGACTACGCCATCGCCCGCGCGTTCGGTGGACGGGTGGTCCGGGCGCTCCATTTGCACCGGTTTGTCTTCTACGAAGAACTGCAGTCGGAGCTGCGCACCGACGCGGCCGTCACGGTTTTTACCACGCGGTTTGCGGGAGCGCTTTCGACCGTCGCCAACTTTTTGGCGGGCCTGGTCCGCGTTCGATTCACCACCTTTTTTATCAATGATGTCCTTGGAAACGCGATCGAACCGTTTGGCGCGCTTGCAATCGGTTTTGCGGCCGGTAACTATTGGTCGAATCTTTCCGAACCGATCGAGATCGTCGCGGGCATGGTCGCGGTAGCGATCGTCATGTTTGTTCTTTACCGCATATATCGCCGGGTGGCGCGGCGCCGATAAGAGCCCGGCTCAATTTCAGTTGTCGCCGCCGTATCCGCCGTCGCCCTGTTCGCGCGGCCGCGATATTACGGGGGCGGGTTTTGCGGCGGGAACCGGAGTAGTTGCGCCACTCCCCGTCGCGGTTGAGGAGGGCGGCGTGGCGGGCGGCGTGGCGGGCGCCGCGGACGTACTACCACCGCCGACGGTTCCCGTTCCGCCCGCACCGGTAGCGGCTGACGCTGCGGAGTTCGTGGAAGTTCCGCCGCCTGCGGGCGGCACCGTCGTCTGTCCGGCGCTGTTGTTCACCCAAATTCCGAGCGCGATGAGTCCTGTGACGAGGATTGCGTTTATGATAAAGCGTCGATTATCGTTTTCCATAGTTTCATGATAGCCCGCGCCGCGGATCACGCAAAGCCCGGGAAGAAATCGCTTTTAATTCTGAATCGTGAAACGCCCATTCCGTCGAGCGTCGTTTTAAATGCGTCGACCATCGCGTGCGGCCCGGAAATATAGAAATCGCGATCCTGATAGTCCGGGATTTGTTTTCGGATGAGTCCCGCGTCGATCGGCCCGCCGTATGCGCCGGCTGGCGCCGGTTCGCCCGTTACGGCATACACTGTTTTGATGCCGAGCTTGCCGGCCTTATCAAGGACGTCGCGGTATGCGATGTCGGCTGCGGTCCGGTTCGAGTAGAGGATGACGATGTCCCGCCGTTCGTTCCTGTCGACGAGGTACTGGATCATGCTTCGGAATGGGGTGATGCCGATGCCGCCCGCGATGAAGACCAGTTTTTTCTTCGGATCGTCCGGCAGGATGAATCCGCCGGCGATGTGCGAGGCGGAAATTTTATCGCCGGCTTTCATCGAGGCGAGCGCCCGCTTGAAGGTGCTTGCCTGAGGATAGAACTTTACGCCGAGGCGCACTTCGGATTCCGTAGGCGACGAAGCGATGGTGAAATACCGCCGGTTGCCGCGGTTGTCGGGATACTGGTGGGCGAGCGTCCATTCCATATATTGGCCCGGCGCAAACGATACTTTTTTATCGGATGAAAAAATGAAATCATACGAATCTTTTGCGGCTTCCTCGATGGCTTTGAGCGTCAGCATGAAGCGCCCTTTGGGGCTTACGATATAAGACAGGATATTTCCAGCGAGGAGCGCCGTTTCGGGCGAGAAGTAAAATGAACCGAAGTGGACGTTCGGCGCGAAGAAAATGCCAACCAGGGCGCCGTACGCGATGCGGAGCGGCCGGTTTGGCGGCGTCGTGAGGGGTTCCGTAAGCATCACGGCGGCAAAGAAGAAGAACGAGGAATGCAGGATCGTTTCCGAGATGCCGGTCCAGGCGTCCCCGGTGCTGCTTGTCGCGATAACGGAGAAGAGCGCTGCGGCGGAAAAACCGGCGACGAGATCGAACCGCTGGAGCTTCCGTACGATCAGGAAGCCGCCGGCAATGACGAAGGGCAGGAGCGGGAGATTGCCGCCGACCCACCAGGTCGCCGACTGTCCGATGACGAGCGCCGAAAGCGCGACGCCGAAGGCGGCCGGATTGAAGATGTGCTTTTTGCCGATTGCGAGGAGGTATTTGGAAGCCATTGCCCAGACCGAGGCGAAAATGATGAACCCGATGCCCTGGTAATTCGTCGCCGTGGCGGGCGTGATGATGAGCGCGAGGATGAGAGCGGTAATATAGACGGATTCCACGTTTGGAACCGCGTCGAAAATCCGGGCGGCGATCCGGTTGGTGATCCAGCAGGCGGCAATGGCGAGCGCGGTTGAAAAGATGAGCGCAGCCGGATCGTAAGGGAGGAATCCGAAGAATCCGAATATCACCGCGAGGATGAGCAGTGCGGACAGATAATATACCACGAGGCGGTACATCGTGACCCGGTTCAGCCAGTTGTCGATGGCGGACAGCATGATCGGATTGAAACCCTTAATTTTTCGCCTGCGCGAGCGCGGATGCAAGCGACTGTTGAAACGCGAGGCTGGTATCAGTCGCTCCGGAAATGATGTCGACGTTCGCGTTCTGGATCTGTATCGCTTCCTGAGTCAGGTAAGGCATGGCCTGGCTGTTGATATAGACGGACGTGCTATGCGTGTTCGGATACTGGAGAAAGGTGACGTTGGCGATTTTGCCGTTCTGGATGTCGGCTTGCACTTGAACAATGCCGTAATAGGCATCTGCTTGCGAGCCGGTGTAGGTTCCGTCGCGGTAGAGTCCCTGCGGTTTTGGAGCGGGCGTTGGGGTTGGCGCAGGCGCAGCCGAACCAGTTGAACCGGATGGCGCGGTGTTCGTCCCGCCTGATCCGGTGCGCGATGCGCCGGATTTCGCGGTTTTCGATGCGGAAGCACCGGTTCCGCCGGATGCCTGTGCCGAATTGGTGCCGTTCGGAGTGCCGTTGCCCGTCCCCGATCCAGTCGTCCCTCCGCCCGCAGGCGATGAGGTTCCCGCTGTCGTTGCGAGAGGCGCCCCGGTTGTCGCTACGGGAGCCGGCGGCGTTACCGCAGTATTGCCGGAATTGTTATTAAAGAGGACATAGAACGCCGAAGCGATGACGACGCCAAACGAAAAGAAAGTCTTTTTCATACAATTGCTTTTTCTATAATACGCGCGAGGGGCCGGATTTGATACGGTTGCGGCCCGCAAATTCAGCATCGCCCCCATTTTGCCGTGGATGGCGTATCATAAATATAAACCTTATGGACGCAGCACTTGCCCGCGCGATGAACCACGGCGAACCCCTTCCTTTTATCAACGGCGCTGAATCCGCGGATTTCATCACCGATGAACGCCTGGCCGTGGCGGCGCTTGAAGACGACCGGGCGTACGAATTTCTGGTCGAGCGGTACGAAAAGAAGCTGCAGCGGTATATCATGCGGTTCATCGGCTGCGGCATGGAGGATGCCCGGGATATCGTCCAGGAGTCGTTCGTCAACGCCTACCGCAATCTTGCCGGTTTTGATCCCGATTTGAAATTTTCCGCCTGGATTTATCGTATTGCTCATAATGAAGCGGTAAGCCATGTTCGGCGCCTGGCGGCGCGGCCCACCGTTGTCATGGAAGATGAACAGTTTGAATCACTTGCATCCGAGTTGAACGTCGAGCGTGACATCAGCCGCGCTATGGAGGCGGAACACATCAGGCGCGCGATCGGCCGGCTTGATTCGAAATATCGGGACGTGATCGTGCTTCGATATCTTGAGGAGAAAACCTATGAAGAAATTTCGGACATTCTCAGGAAACCGCGCGGCAGTGTTTCTTCGCTCATTTCCCGGGCCAAGGAACATCTGGCCGAACTGATTCGCGCGGACCATCCTACTATCCATTAATTTTCATGCCGCCATGTCGGAAACCAGCCGAAAAATCATAGAGGAAATCCACGAGCGAGGCGTGAAACACCGCTCGCGCCGGTATTTTCTCATCCGGAACGCCTGCGTGTGGGCGGCCTTTGGCGCGGCGGTCGTCCTCGGGGCCGTTTCGATAAGCGCCGAAGAGGCGGTGATCGAGCGGGGGATTCTCATGCCCGGATTTCTCTTCAGGGATCTTTCGTTTCTCTGGATCGCCGCCACCGTTCTTTTTGTCGCGCTCGCGTTCCTGAATTTGCGGCTCACGACCGAGGGCTACCGCTACCGGGCCGCCTGGATCGTTCTCGGTATTCTTCTTGTAGCCGCGATGCTTGGATTGCTGTTCCATCACGAAGGCATCGGCGATCATGCCGAGGCCGCTTTTGAACATTCTTCATTCCAGCATTTCTGGTTTGGTCCATAATCCGCAACCGCCATGCACCTGCCGTCCAGTTTGTTCGATGCCACCAACCTCCTGCTTGCCGCGGGGTATCTCGGACTTTTCATATTCGTTTTCATGGAGACCGGACTGCTTATCGGGCTCGTGCTACCGGGCGAAACGCTGGTGTTTACGGCGGGATTCCTGAGTTCGCTCGGCGACTTCAATATTGCGGCGGTGGTCGTCATCGTGTTTGTTGCCGCCGTCCTTGCGGATAGCGCCGAATATCTCGTCGGAAAAAAATATGGGGCGAAAATTTTCGATCAACGGCGGTCGCTCTTTTTCGACCGCGCATACATCGACGAAGCGGCGCGTTTTTACGAGAAGCATGGCGGCAAGACGATTCTCCTTGCGCGGTTTCTGCCCTTCATTCGGACGCTCGCGCCGCTTTTCGCGGGCATCGGGAAAATGCGCTACTCGTCCTTTGCCGCCTACAACGTCGCCGGCGCGGCTGCATGGGCGGCCAGCATCGGACTCCTCGGTTATTTTCTGGGGCGGCTTGTGCCGAATGCCGATCAGTATGCGGTCTGGTTTGTTCTCGCGATTGCCGTGGTATCGCTCATACCGCCCGTCTGGGCTTTATTGAATGACCGTGATCGGCGACGTCGGCTTGCGACATTCATTCGGGATCGCATCAGACCAATCCGATAGAGGGAGCCCCCTCCCTGTTTTTGCTGATTCTGGGCCGTCACGATATTTCCGCTGCGGCGCGTTGTATTAAAGAAAGAAAGGTCGGCAAATAAATTACATTTTCAGATCCATGTGGAAGCAATATGTTAATTTGGTGCTGGGACTTCTCGTGATGATTCTGGCTTATGCGGGCGTTAATATCGGCTGGATTGTGGCAAGCGGAGCGCTCGTCATGATCGTTTCGTTTTGGGCGGCGGTAGAAGGCGCCGGCATGGAAGAAAGCAAAGCGGTGCATATCCATTAACCTCCCGGCGATGAGGCGATGATTGGAAATGGAAAAAAGAAGGAGAATAACCCGTACGGAACAATATAAATGAATAAGAATAGTCGGCGTGTCCTAATACGGCCGCCAGGCGCGGGCGGGGGTAGCGGGGGCGTACGGCGCGCGCGGCCGTTCGTCCCCGCGGTTTTCTGTGGATAGACAATGTTTTGAGCTGTTCGGCGTTGATGCTAAAATTAGGGCATGAAAATAAAGAGCATACTCGCGACCCTTGCGGCCACTTTCGGCATATTTTTTGGTTTGATCGCGGCGGCGCATGCCGCAATTTATAACGCGAGTAATGCGTATGGCATCTCCGACGGGCGTCCGATCAGTACGCCGATTTATAATTTGACAACGAGCCCCGATCCCGACGCCGGCGGCCTTTATTATCCAATGGGCACTGCGCTTGATACGGTGAATCACCGGCTTTTCGTCAACGATGCGAACGACTATCGCGTGATGGTGTATCAGCTCAATGCTAATAATAATGTGATCGACGGCGCGGCGACGTACGAGCTTGGCCAGGCCGATTTCGTGAGTACGAATTCGACATCACCAACACAGAGCAGCATCCGGGGCGACGAAGGTTTGGCTTACGATCCCGTTTCGAACCGTCTTTTTGTCGGCGATAGTTATCGCGTGCTTGTTTTTAATGTCGCGCCGGGTACTATTGCGAACGGTGAAAACGCCTCCTACGTCCTTGGTCAGCCGAATTTCACGACCAGCTCAAATATAACTCTTTCATCAACATCGCTTTCGGGCGTCGCATCACTCGCTTACGATCCGGCAACAGCCAGGCTTTTCGTTGCGGATTCGTCCGATAATCGCGTGCTTGTTTTCAATGTTGCTACCTCAAGCATCACCAACGGGGAAAGCGCCATGAACGTTCTTGGAGAGCCAAATTTCACAACTTCGGTTGGGACGACGACGCAGAGCGGTTTGAGTTCGCCCTATACCGCGACATTCGACTCGGCCACAAACCGTCTTTTTGTCGGCGACGCATTTCGTGTTGTTTCGTACGACGTCAACCCCAGTACGATCGCGAACGGTGAAAACGCCGAAAACGTCATCGGCCAACCGAATTTCACGAGCCACGTTTCCTGTCCGGCGCCATCGTCGAGCACTATTTGCAGCACGTTTGGTTTGGCGTTTGATCCGTTGAGCGAACGAGTGTTTGTCGAGGACCAGGGCGACGGCCGCGTTTTGGTGTTCAACGCCGCCACATCAACCATCACGAACGGCGAAGGCGCCATCAATGTCCTTGGCCATTCAGATTTCGTTACGGGGACTTGGACGACGACGCAAAACGGATTGAGCGGACCGTACGGGGATCTTTCGTATGATCCGATCGGCGGGAATCTGTTTGTTCCGGATTCTTCGAACAACCGCGTGATGGTTTTCAACGCCGCCACTTCGACCATCACGAACGGCGAGAACGGCATTGCCCCGCTTGGCGAATACGATTTGAGCACCACCGAAAGTCCAACGTATACATCGAAACGTTCAAATGGTCCGTATCCCAAAGGCACCGAGTTGAGCCCCTCCGGAAGCGACATTGACACGGTCAATCATCGGTTTTTTGTGGCTGACGCCGGTTTTAACCGCGTCATGGTGTTCGGGATGAATTCCGATAATTCCATTGGTACGGCGCGGGCTTCATACGAGTTCGGGCAACCGGGATTCATATCGAGCACGTCAACACTGTCGCAGAGCGGCATGAGCAATCCCTCGGATGTGGCATATGACTCTTCGAATAATCGTTTATTCGTCGCTGACACGAACAACAACCGCGTGCTGGTGTTTAACGTTGCGTCGGGAACTATCGCGAACGACGAGAACGCCTCATACGTGCTTGGCCAGCCGAATTTCACGTCGGCGGTTGCGACGACGACGCAGAGC
>JAJXYP010000071.1 GCA_021780545.1 bacterium | reverse complement strand
GGACAGGGGCCGAACGTCGGATTTCAGCTTTCCGTCGCGCCGGCGAATGTTCTGGCGGGGGAGGCGTTCACGGTTTCGGTGGCGCTTGCAAACGATTCAAATCTTCCGCTCGCGACGACTTCCGTCGCGCTCGTGCTTCCGGAAAAGGTGATTTCGCTCGATGATCCCGCGGAGCGGGTGGTGACCCAGTCGGTTGGCAGCATGGCGGTCGGCGCGGTCAGTAATGTGGCGTTCCATCTGATGGCGACCGGCGATCCGGAAACCGTGAAGCACCTGACCGCCGACCTTACCTATTACACGCCCGGATCGAAAGCGCAGTTCGCCGAGAATTCCGGACTTGATTTGCCGATTGGTCAGCCGGCGGTCGCCGTGACGGTTACCGCGCCCGCGAGCGTCGAGAGCGGCCAGAATTTCCCGGTTACCATCGATTACGTAAACAATACCTCTCAGCCGGTGAGCGGCGTTTCGGTGGCGATGGTTTACCCCGCCGGTTTTACTTTTGCGTCGGCGAGCACATCGCTTTCGGCCGATGGCGACAATTCCTGGAGTCTGGGAACGGTTCCGGCGAACGCCTCCGGCGAATTTACGGTAACAGGCAGCCTTCTCGGATCGCCCGGTGCGGTGTTTCCGATCGCGGCGAATTTTGTCATGGCGGCGGGCGGCGATACCTATGCTATTGCGAGCCCTACCGCGAATGTGTCGCTCGCCGCTTCGCCGCTCGCGCTTTCGGTTTCTCTCGATGGTTCGAATTCGTATATCGCGTCGCCCGGCGACCAGCTGAAGTACGTCATTTCATACACGAATACGTCGAATGTGACATTCCAGAATGCGGTTTTGACGGCGAAACTCGTCGGACGAATGTTTAATTTTCCATCTTTGCAGACCGCAGGCGCATTTAATTCCATTAACGATACGATTACCTGGAATTCGGTCTCCGCTCCGCAGCTTGCCTCTATCGCGCCCGGCCAATCGGGATCGGTGAATTTCCTGGTCGGAGCTTTGCCGGCGTTTCCGATCCGGCTTTTGAGCGACAAGAATTATGCCGTGACAGTGAATGCGGAGCTTGCGTCGCCGACGGTGCCCGCGGGCGCGGCGGCAAGCTCGACGCTGTACGTTGCCGGATTGGCGACGAAGTTCCGCGGAAAGATCGTGCTCGGGGAAACGGCGTACCACCGCGATCCGACATCCGGCATCCCGAACTCCGGTCCGTATCCACCCCGGGTCAACACGGCGACCCAGTATACGATTCATTGGTTCGTGACGAACTATGCAACGGACGCCGAAAATGTTACTATCTCGGCGTATCTGCAGCCGGGAACGACGTGCACGGGCGCCGTGCGGACTCCTGCGTCGACGACGTTTGCCTGTGATACGTCGACGAGCGAGGTTTCATGGCAGATTCCGGCCGTGCCGGCGACCACCGGTATCACCGGCAAGCCGCTCGAAGCCGTGTTCCAGGTGGTTAACACGCCCGCCGTGAACCAGGTTGCCCAGGATGTGACGCTGCTCGGTCAGGCGACGCTTTCGGCGACCGATGTTTTCACCGGCACGTCGATGCAGTCGACGGTCGCCGCCGTTACGACGGCACTTCCCAATGACACGAGCGTTGCGACGTTGAACCGACCGTTATCCAATGATCTCTTCATCCGATAATCTGATGGATAAAATTGTTTCGCTCGCGAAGCGGCGCGGTTTTGTGTATCCTGGCTCGGAGATTTACGGAGGCCTCGCGAATTCGTACGAATACGGGCCATTGGGCGTCGAGCTCAAGCGGAACATCCAGGACGAGTGGTGGAACGCGTTTGTCCGCCGTCGGAGCGATATGCTGGGGCTTGATTCGTCGATTATCCTGCATCCGAAAACCTGGGAGGCGTCAGGA
This sequence comes from bacterium, assembly GCA_021780545.1. Lineage (GTDB taxonomy): Bacteria > Patescibacteriota > Minisyncoccia > UBA6257 > 2-01-FULL-56-20 > JAJXYP01. The sequence goes on along the minus strand of JAJXYP010000071.1, from coordinate 7,235 downwards.
CATGTGACGGGTCTGGTTGACGCCATGGTCGAATGCCGCCACTGCCACACCCGGACCCGCGCCGATCATCTGATCGAGGGATACTTCGAGAAAAAAAACGAGAAGATCAGCGTCGAGGGCAAGACGACCGAAGAGCTGGACGCCCTGATTGGCGCGAATCGCATACCGTGCCCGACGTGCAAATCATTCGACTGGACGCCGGTCCGCCAGTTCAATCTGCTTTTTGAAACGCACGTCGGCATCGTGCCAGAAGCGCAGTCGAAGGTCTATCTCCGCGGCGAGACCGCTCAGGGCATTTTCCTGGCTTTCAAGAACATCATCGATTCCATGCGCGTTTCGATGCCGTTCGGCGTCGGCCAGTTGGGCAAGAGTTTTCGGAACGAGATCACGAAGGGTAATTTCATTTTTCGGACCCTCGAATTTGAACAGGCGGAAATCGAATATTTTTTCGATCCGGAGGCGCAGGACTGGCGCGAATTGTTTGAACGATGGAAAAACGATATGTGGTCGTTCGTTACCGGCAATCTGGGAATCGCGGGCGATCATCTTCGCTGGCGCGAACACGGCGATGAGGAGCGGAGTTTCTACAGTAAGCGGACGGAAGACCTCGAATATCGGTTTCCCTTCGGGTTCAAAGAGCTGTGGGGTCTCGCATACCGGACGGATTATGACTTAAAACAGCACGCGGCGTTTTCGGGCGTTGATTTGTCGTATACGGATCCCTCGACCGGGAAAAAATTCGTGCCGCATGTCATCGAGCCGGCGGTGGGCGTAAACCGGCTGATGGCGATGGTGATGCTTGAGGCGTACGCCGAGGCGGATGGACGGACGATGCTTAAGCTGCCGCCCCGCCTTGCGCCGTACAAAGCGGCGGTGTTCCCGCTCCTTGCCAATAAGCCGGAACTCGTCGCCCGCGCGCGCGAGGTTTTTGAAACCCTGCGTCGCCGGTTCATGGTTGCCTGGGATGACCGCGGCAACATCGGCAAGCGGTACTACGCCCAGGACGAAATCGGCACGCCGTTCTGTATTACGATCGATTTTGATTCTCTTGAAAAGGGCGATGCCACGGTCCGCGATCGCGACACGGCAAAACAGGAGCGGGTGCCGATTGCCGCGCTGTCGGACTGGCTGGCCGGGCGTCTGTCGTAGGCCGCCGCCGCAATACACAGATGAAATTTATCATTCAGGGCGGCAAACCGCTGTTCGGCGAAGTGGCGCTTGCGGGAGCGAAAAATGCGGTATCGAAAATGATGGTTGCGTCGCTTCTGACTGACGAGCCGTGCGTGCTCGAAAACGTCCCGCAGATCGGCGAAGTAGCCATCATTACGGAACTCCTGGAACGCATCGGGAGTGATATTGCGATTGCCGGTTCGACCGCCCGGATTCATACGCCGTCGATAAAAAACAGTCGCGTCGCCGAGTTGACGCGCCGCAACCGGATTCCGATTCTTGCGCTCGGGCCGCTCCTTGCGCGCTCCGGGGAAGCGGAAGTGCCGGTGCTTGGCGGCGACAAGATCGGCGCGCGGCCGGTCGATATCCATCTTGAGGCGCTGGCGAAGCTCGGCGCGCAGATCGAGATCACGAAAACGAGTTACCGCGCGTGGGCGCGGAACGGGCTTCGCGGTGCGGAAATCGAACTGCGGTTTCCGAGCGTCGGCGCGACGGAAAACGTGATACTGGCGGCGGCGCTCGCCCATGGCCGGACGGTGCTGCGGAACGCGGCGCTCGAACCGGAAATAACGGATCTCATTCTGATGCTTCAGAAAATGGGCGCCATCATAGAACTGTCGCCGCCGCGGACCGTGACGATCGAAGGCGTCCCGCGTCTGCGGGGCGTGACCCATCGAATCATTCCGGCCCGGAACGAAGCGGTTTCATTCGCGTGCCTTGCCATTGCAACCGGCGGGAAGATTCTCGTAAAAGGCGCGGTGCAGGAGCATCTGATTACGTTTCTCAATACGGCGCGGCGGCTCGGCGCGGAATATGAAGTGACGCCGGACGGCATCGCGTTCTGGCGGGCGGGGGAGTTGCGTTCGGTCGCGGTCCTGACAGATGTCCATCCTGGTTTCATGACCGACTGGCAGCAGCCGTTCTGCGTTGCGATGACGCAGGCGGCGGGGGTTTCCGTGATTCACGAGACGATTTACGAAAATCGATTCGCTTACGCCCACGATTTGAACGAAATGGGAGCGAAAATCCGCGTGTCGACCGAGTGCCCGGAGGGCACCTCATGTCGTTTCTCCGGAAGGGGTTTTTACCACGCGGCGACAGTCGAGGGCCCCGCGCCGCTCTCATCGGCGCGGCTCGAGGTGCGCGATCTGCGATCGGGCATGGTGGACGTGATTGCGGCGCTTGTCGCGGGCGGCGTTACGGAAATCGATGGCGCCGACGAGATTGACCGCGGCTACGAGCGCATCGAAGAGCGCCTGGCCGATTTGGGCGCCGATATCAAACGGGTATAAAATAGCCGTATCGCCACATCATCCCAATTACGCCCTTATGAAGCTCGGATTCGCCATCATACTTTTCCTCTTTCTCGTCGTTCTTGGTTGGAATATTTATTCGTTCATCGGCGAGCAGCGTTCTCTCGATGCCAATCTTTCCGACGTTCAGAACCGTCTCGCGGCGGCTCAGGCAAACGAGGCGAACCTTAAGGGGGAGGCGCAATATCTTTCGAACCCGCTGAATCTTGAAAAAGAGCTGCGGGCCCGATTCAACTATAAAAAACCAGGGGAGTCGATGATTATTATCGTCCCCGCGGCGACTTCTTCGCCGGCTGCTCCGTAAATCCGGCTTCGACGCCTTCCGCTTCGAGCCGCTCTGAAACGTTCAGTTTGCGCAGGGAGAAGAGCAGCGCGGCGATGACCGCCGCCGCGATGCCGGCGAAGACGATCAAGCCGATGCCGGCGAGCGTTCCGATGGCTGCGGTCGCCCAGACGAGCGCGGCGGTCGTGACGCCGTGCGGCCGGTCGCCGGTTTTGATGATGAGTCCGGCGCCGAGGAAACCGATGCCGACGACGATGTTTGCGATGACGGTAAGGAAGCCGCTGTTGCGGGCGACGACATCCGCCAGATTGCCGGTGTCGGTGGAAACGATGCCGGGGAGCGAGAGGCCGATCATGGCGAAGAGCGCCGCGCCGCCGGCGACGAGCATTTCCGTTCGGACGCCGGCCTCTTTCTTCACCAGTTCCCGTTCGACGCCGAGGAGCGCGCCGAAGGCGAGCGCCGCGGCGAACCGGAAGAGCATGGTTGGGAAATCGATCACGCTTTAATCATACCAAATCGTCACGCGCAATTGCGTTTCGCGGTTGAGTATACTATGCTGAAAGCACTTTGCATCATGGAACGCACCGCTGTCGCCGATATCGTCAATAAGGAGGGGAGCGAAGTCGAATTGTCCGGCTGGGTTCACGCCCGCCGCGACCATGGTAAGCTGGTGTTCATTGATTTGCGGGACCGGAGCGGTCTCGTGCAGGTGGTGTTCGGCCCCGACGCGGCGGGCGCGGGCGACCTCCGGCTTGAATATGTCGTGCGGGTGAAGGGCATCGTGCAGAAGCGGCCGCCGAAGCTGGTGAACGAAAAAATGCCGACGGGACATTTTGAAGTGAGCGCGAAAGAACTCGCCATTCTCAATCCGGCGGAGCCGCTGCCGTTTCCGGTGGACGAGCCGGGCTATGATATCAACGAAGAAACGCGTCTTTCCTATCGATATCTCGATCTGCGGCGCGAGCGGCTTGCGCGGAATCTCGCCCTGCGGCACCGGATCGTGAAGCAAATCCGCGATTTTCTCGACCACCGGGGATTTCTCGAAGTGGAAACTCCCGATCTTACGAAGTCGACGCCGGAAGGCGCGCGCGACTTTTTGGTGCCATCCCGCATCAAGCAGGGTTCATTCTATGCGCTGCCGCAGTCGCCGCAGCAGTACAAGCAGCTTCTCATGGTGGCGGGCGTCGAGAAATATTTCCAGATTGCGCGGTGTTTCCGCGATGAAGATACGCGGGGAGACCGGCAGCCGGAATTTACGCAACTGGACCTCGAGATGAGTTTTGTGGAGCAGGAAGATGTTATGCGGCTGAACGAAGAGCTTTTGATTGAACTGGTTCGGACGATCGTTCCGCGAAAAAAAATCCAGGAAATCCCGTTTCCGCGCCTCACGTACCGCGAAGCAATGGAGCGATACGGCACCGACCGGCCCGACATCCGGCGTGATCCGAACGATCCCGATTTGCTGGCGTTCTGCTGGGTGGTCGATTTTCCGTTTTTCGAAAAGACGGACGAGGGCGGCTGGACGTTCACGCACAATCCGTTTTCCGCGCCGAAGCCGGAGTTTATGGATGATTTGTTGCACCAGCGGAGTATCCCGGACATTCTCACGACGCAGTACGATGTCGTGCTGAACGGTTTCGAAATCGGCGGAGGCAGCATCCGCAATCACCGCGCCGCGGCGCTTGAAGCGGTGTTCGGCGTTATGGGTTTTGCAAAAGATCGCATCCGGGAGAATTTCGGACACATGCTTAAGGCGCTCGATTCCGGCGCGCCGCCGCACGGCGGTATCGCATGGGGCCTCGATCGCTTCGTCATGCTGATGGCCGGCGAACCTAATATCCGCGAAGTCATTGCGTTCCCAAAGTCGGGCGACGGCAGCGATCCGATGATGGGGTCGCCGTCGCCGGTGGACAAAGCCCAGATCGATGAGTTAGGATTGGAACTAAAGCAGCGGAACGCAAAAAAATAACGTAATTAAAAAATATAAAAACCAAATGGCTCATCCGAAAGAAGAACGTACGTATGTAATGATCAAGCCGGACGGCGTCCGGAAAGGACTGACGGGCGAAGTGATCCGCCGTTTTGAACAGCGCGATCTGAAGATCGTTGCGCTTGAGATGTTCCAGCCCACGCGCCAGCAGATCAGCGACCATTATCCGAAAGATGAAGCGTGGATTCGGCGCCTGGGGCAGAAATCGATCACGACCTATCAGACATACCACGTCGATCCGAAGGAAAAACTCGGCACGGACGACGAACTGGAAATCGGAAAGATGGTGCGCGAATGGCTCGTGGATTACATGATCTCCGCGCCGCTTGTGCGCATGATTGTTCAGGGCATCCACGCGGTTGACGTTGTCCGAAAAATCGCGGGTCCGACGCTGCCGTACAAGGCCGAAGTGGGGACGATCCGCGGTGATTTTTCGATTGATTCTCCGCTGCTTGCCAATACGGAGAAGCGGGCCGTGGCGAATATTCTCCATGCTTCGGAGACGCCGGAGGAAGCGGCTCATGAAATCGAGCACTGGTTCGGCAAGAGCGCCCAGATTCATTCCTATAAGCGTTACGGCGTCGACGAATAGCGCCGGACGCGGACTCTCTCATGATCACCACCACGCTCTGCTATTTATTGAAAGACGAGCCGGGCGGTGGGCGGGTTTTGCTGGCGTTAAAAAAACGAGGGTTGGGAACGGGGCGGTGGAACGGCGTCGGCGGAAAAGCGGAACCCGGCGAAGAGCCGCGGGCCGCTGCGGCGCGGGAAGCGGCGGAAGAGATCCGGGTCCGCATCGACGCTGATGGCCTGGCGGAGGCGGCATTCCTTAAATTCCGCTGGCGCGGCCGGAGCGAACGGGATCAGGATTGCCACGTGTTTACGGCGCGGACCTGGTCGGGCGAACCAGTCGAATCGGACGAAGTTCGTCCCGCGTGGTACGATGTCCGGCGCCTTCCCTTCGAAACGATGTGGCCGGACGACCGGCATTGGCTACCGCTTGTTCTGGCCGGCAAGCGGATAAAAGGAGAGTTCTGGTTCGACGAAGATGGCGAGGAGCTATTGAATTTCGGCGTCTCGGAAATCCGGACGTAAAGTTTCGGGTTATTCCGCCGTTTCGGTTTTGGAAAACGCTTTCACGATCGGGTCCATTTCGCCGTTGAGGATCGCTTCGATGTTGTGCCATTTTTTGCCGATGCGGTGATCGGTGATGCGATCATCGGGGAAATTATACGTGCGGATTTTCTCGGACCGGTCGGCGGAGCCGATTTGCTCGCGGCGGAGGTCGGTAACATTGCCGCTGGCGCGCTGACGCTCGATTTCGTAGAGCTTTGCGCGGAGTACATCCATCGCTTTCTCGCGGTTTGCGTGCTGGGACCGCTCCTCGCGGGAAGACACGACGATGCCGGTCGGTTTGTGGTGGACGCGGACGGCGGTCTCCACCTTGTTGACGTTTTGACCGCCGGGACCGCCCGCCCGGGAGAAGGTGACTTCGAGATCGTTCGGGGAAATGTTCACCTCGCGGGCTTCAACAATCGGAAGGACGGCGACGGACGCGGTCGAGGTATGGACGCGCCCCGACCGTTCGGTTTTGGGGATGCGCTGGACGCGGTGCACGCCGGATTCGTTGCGGAATGCTTCGTAGACGCCCGCGCCGCGAATTTCGGCGACGAGCGATTTGTATCCTTCGAGCGTCGTTTGGTTTGCGTCGAGGATGCCGAATGACCAGCCCTGCTTTGCGGCGTAGCGCTGGTACATGCGTGCCAGATCGCCGGCGAAAATGGCGGCTTCGTCGCCTCCCGCGCCGGCGCGGATTTCGAGAATGATTTTGGCTGCCGTCATGGTCGTCATCATACTATGAACCGCGACGGGCGACAACCGCGGGAGCACGCCCTGCCGGCCGATCCATCTTTGAGATTGGAGCGGAGTGCGCTATGATATTGACAATGGCTCGCGTGATCGCCGTCTGCAACCAGAAGGGAGGCGTCGGAAAATCGACGACCTGTGTTTCGCTTTCGGCGTATCTGGCCGAAGCCGGCAGGCGGACGCTGCTCATCGACTTCGATCCGCAGGCGAACGCCAGTTCCGCGCTCGGATATCCGGCGGCGGGGAACGACGTGAGCGTGTATCACGGCATCATCGGGGCGGCGCCGCACGAAAGCATCATCAAACCGACGGCGCTTTACCATTTGCATCTTGCGCCGGCGGCGCCGCACCTCGCGGGAGCACTCGTTGAGTTTGTCGGCCTGCCCGAGCGCGAATATTTCCTCCGGAAGTTCGTGAACCGCTTCCGCCATGAATATGACTATATCCTTATCGATTTGCCGCCGAGCTTAAGCCTGCTAACGGTCAACGGGCTTGTCGCCGCCGACGAAGTGCTGATTCCGGTGCAGGCGGAATATTACAGCCTCGAGGGCCTGGGCCAGCTCCTCGAAACGGTGGAGCTGATTCGCAAAAATCTGCGTCATCCGCTCCGGAT
>JAJXYP010000087.1 GCA_021780545.1 bacterium | reverse complement strand
GGCCCTGGACGGTTTCGCCCTGCTTGAACCGGTCGCCGATCTTGACCCAGGGATCTTCCTTGAGAGCTTTGAGCGAGAGGAAGACGCGGCCTTCTTTAATATCGATGATTTTCGCCTGGAGCGGATCATTCACCTTTACAAGTTCCTTTGGATTATCGATCAGTTTGTAGTCGAGTTCGGAAATGTGGATCATGCCTTCAATGTCAGGGTTGTCCGCAAACCGGACGAAAACGCCGAAATCGGCGACGCCCGAAACGATGCAACTCACCGTCTGTCCGATGGTGTAGGCGTTCAGAAGTTCTTTTATGTTTGCCGAGAGCACCTCCCGTTCTGAAACGATGATCTTGTTGGTGCGTTGATTCACGTCGATGATTTTAACGCTCAACTCCTGATCGACGAATTTCTTGAGCTCCTCGGCGATTTTGAGGCGATCGCCATCCGGAACTTTCGGATAGTGATCGAGCGACAGCTGGGAAACGGGGAGGAACGCCTTGATGTCGCCGCCGATGGAGGCCATGAGACCGCCTGCGTTCGCGGCAACGATCTTCGCTTTCACGACTTCGCCGGCCTCCGCGAGTTCCTTTGCCTGCTGCCAGACCTTTTGCCGACCGGCTTCCGCGAGCGAGAGTTCGATGCGGCCCTCTTCGCCGTCAAGCGCTACGATTTTGGCGTTGGCCTTATCGCCGGGTTTTAGATTGCGGATCGCCTCCTTGGCGTTTTGGAGTTCGGCACCATAAACAATACCGGTGCCGAACCGGCCGGTATCGAAGTAGGCCCGGCGGGGCATTTTCTTGAGGAGCGTGACCTCGATGACGCTGCCTTCCTTCGGCCATTCGAGCGCGCCCAATTCTGCCTGAAAGGCCTGAATGGCGGTCGTCGGAACGTTTTTTTCTTCGGTTGTTGCCATGTGAGGACTATTATAAGGGAACAGGAAAATTTGGCAAGCGCCGACAGTTGCTTGACATCAGTTCCATAGCGCGGTATCATAGGGGTGTTATGGACGTCCGCCCCGCGCGGACGTTTTTACCAGAATCCCCAGTATTAGACCAATAACCAATAAAAGGACGAAGCGGTTAATAAAAATTTAATAACAATATATTGTTACATCGATATGCTTGATATCAAAGAACTTTCGAAAGCGGTGCGGCAAGTGGCGGAGGAAAAGGGGCTCGATCCGGAAAAAATTATGGAAGTGATCGAATCGTCTATCGCCGCGGCATATAAACGCGATTACGGCGAAAGGGGTGAGGTGGTGAAGTGCCGGCTCGACGGCAAGACGGGCGATTTGAAATTTTGGCTCGTGAAAACGGTGGTTGATGATACGATGGTGCGGTTTGTCGATGAGGCGGAGGCGGCGGCCGAGCGCGAGAGGGAAGAAGCGGCGCGGGCTGCCGGCGCGCGGACTCAACATCCTCCGGAAGAGGAAGAGGGGAAGCTGCCGCGGTATAACGCCGAGCGGCACATAGTCGTTGATGAAGCCCGGGCAATCAAGGCGGACGCGAAGCCGGGCGACGAGCTCGAGTTTCCGCTTGAGGCGCACGATGATTTCGGCCGGGTCGCGGCTCAGACGGCAAAGCAGGTAATTCTCCAGAAACTCCGCGAATCCGAGCGAGATTCGATTCTTGCGGAATGGCGCGGCAAGGAGGGCCAGATCGTGAGCGGCGCGGTCCAGCGGTTCGAGAAGGGCAACGTGTTCATCGATCTCGGCCGGGCGGTGGGCGTCATGTTTTCAAACGAGTCGATCCCGGGAGAACATTACCGCGCCGGCGAACGGCTTCGGTTCCTCGTGCTTGCGGTTCAGGAAGACACCCGCCTGCCGGGCATCATTCTGTCGCGCTCACACCCGAAATTCGTAGCCGAGCTTTTCAAAATGGAGGTTCCCGAATTGGCGGAAGGATCGATTGAAATCAAGGGGATCGCCCGCGAGCCGGGCAACCGGACCAAGATCGGCGTTGCTTCGCTCGCCGAAGGTGTTGACCCGGTCGGCGCGCTGGTCGGCCAGCGGGGCACGCGCGTGATGGCGGTTAATAACGAGCTGGGGAACGAAAAAATCGATATTATCGAATGGGCTGACGAGCCGGAGAAGCTGATTGCAAACGCCCTGTCTCCGGCGAAAGTCGAGCGCGTCGAGGTGTTCGAGCGCCGCGAGGCGAGGGCTTTCGTGCCGGAAGCTCAGCTTAGTTTGGCGATCGGCCGGGGCGGCCAGAATGTCCGCCTGGCGGCGAAACTCACCGGATGGAAGATTGACGTCCGTTCGCAATCCCGCCCGGAGGATGTGCAGGAGGGCGGTATCGCCGGCATTACGGATGTCGGTGGCGAAGGTACCGGCCAGATTCCGGAGCAGGATGGGGAAGCCCGGGAGGACGTCGCATTTTAGGGCCGATCGGTATTTTGCCGTCCTGCTGTCCGTGACGGATGTCTAATGCGGTACAATGAAAGAAAGGAAGAAAGATAAACATTAAAGAAATATTAAAATCATGCACACAGAAAGTATGTGGGAAGCGGTTCCATTGGGCGACAAGGCGCCCGAAGTGATCAACGTGATCATCGAGATTCCGCGGGGGAGCCATAACAAATATGAATTCGACGAGAAACTCGGCGTTTTCCGGCTCGATCGCGTGCTCTACTCGCCGTTTCACTATCCGCTCGATTACGGATTCATTCCGCAGACGCGCTCGGAGGATGGCGACCATCTCGACGTTCTCGTGATCGGCGGCGACCCGGCGGTTACGGGTTCGCTCGTGGAAGTCCGTCCGATCGGCATCATGCGGATGATTGACGCCGGGGATCCGGACGCCAAGATCTTGGGCGTGCAGGCGCGCAATCCGCGGTTCGATATGCTGAAAGATTTGTCCGACATCGAGCATTGGCAACCCCATCTTCTCAAAGAGATCGCCCACTTCTTCGAGCATTATAAGGATTTACAGGGTAAGAAGACGGAAATCCAGGGCTGGGAAAATGCCGTCGCTGCAAAGGATGAAATTAAAAAGGCCGCTCAATCATACACGAAATAATGGACCAATTTAATCAATATCTTATTCCGACCGTCATCGAAAAATCGCCGCTCGGGGAGCGGGCGTACGACATCTACTCGCGCCTGTTGAAAGAGCGGATTATTTTCCTCGGCGGTCCGATCAACGACGCGGTGGCGAACATCGTCATCGCGCAGCTGCTGTTCCTCGACCATGAAGATCCGAAGCGGGAAATCAAACTTTACATCAACAGCCCCGGCGGATCGGTATCTGCCGGCATGGCGATTTACGACACGATGCAGTACGCGCGCGCGGACGTTTCGACGATGTGCGTCGGCGTTGCGGCGTCGATGGGCGCGTTTCTGCTCGCGTCCGGAAAGAAAGGCAAGCGGTTTGCCCTGCCGAATTCACAGGTTCTTCTCCATCAAGTGATGGTGGAATCGATCGGCGGACAGGCGTCCGAAATCGAAATCTCGGCGCGCCAGATTTTGAAGACCAAGCAGCATCTCAATCAGATTCTTGCAAAACACACCGGGCAGACCCTCGGAAAAATCGAGCGCGACACCGACCGCGACTTCTGGCTCTCCGCCGAGGAAGCCAAATCGTACGGCGTCATCGATGAAATCGTGAAAAAGGGGTAGGGAGGTTTTGGCGTTGCGGCCTCTTTAGAACCCATCACAAAAATCCCTCGACCGCGGTTTGAGGGATTTTTGTGATGGGTTCTAAAGGCTTTTTATGGCTCTCTTGATGCATGCTAGGTATTCCTTTTGTCCGATATCATGCTTGGCGCCTTTGACAATAGTCAGCGAGCTGTTTTTGATCATTCTTTTTGCGGCTCTCGCTCTGCGCATGACCTCCGGCCCTTCCTTATCCCCCGCGATCAAAGCCGCGACTTTACCATAGCCGTTTCGTTTTGCGGGGGTCTGTTTATATCCCGGAATAATATATGCAATTCGCTTCATCTGTTAACTACGGGGAGCGGGCTAACGAGAAGGCCTTTAAACCTAGTTTAGCACAGGATGCTGGTCAAAAATAAAGGAAGTAATTGGCGGGTTTTATAAAGAGCAGCTGAAGATGGGTGTTTGGTTAATATGTTTTATAATTAATTCTATCCATGTCCAAAACGAACCGTTTCTTGCTGGCTGCCAGTTTCACCGCCGGGCACGGCAGATTGCGAATCGGATAATGAAGGATATTACAGTATTATTTATGAACCGCATTGCCATTATCGGCAGTTCTGGCTCTGGCAAATCCACATTCGCCAATAAGCTGGGCAAAAAGCTAAATCGGCCGGTTATCCATCTGGACAAGGAATACTACATGAGCGATTGGAAAGAAAAATTTCCGGTGAAAAGCGATTGGTTGGAGTTCCAGCGGAAACTCGTGGCGGGGGACGAGTGGATCATTGACGGCAATTATCGGAGTAGCATTGCGATTCGGCTCGGCCGTGCGGATACGGTCATCTTCTTCGATTTCTCCAAGTGGCTCTGCCTCTGGCGGGCATTCAAACGCGTTTTTAACCGCGAGCAGCCCTTCGACAAACCGGACGGGATGCGGGAGCGGATCAGCTGGGAACTCATCAAGCGAGTGGTTGTCTATCCCACGGAAGAGATTTATCGGATTCTTGAGGGTTATAAAAGAAGCGCGAAAATCATCGTGGTGAAGAACGATAAGGAGGTTCGGAAACTGCTGGACGGGTGAGGGTCCACCGTCGCCCGCAGGGACAGAAGGGATAACTTTTTTGGATGGACAAAAAAGGCTCGGTCGATTGAATCGCCGAGCCCGCGGGTACCTACACTTTCCGATGAATCGTCACTCTTTCAGCACGCGTGCCAGTGTTTTGGGGAGGACGGGCTTGTTGAAGATCTTCATGATGTTGCTTCCTGCCCACACTTTGGCAGTTATGGATGCCGTCACCAAGATGATGCGCGGGGACTTGCCGCTTTCGGTGAGTGCATTCGCGACATCGATGCCGGTTATCTTCCCGCCAAGGTTATAGTCCGTGAAAATGAAATCGAAATCCTGCTTGGCGCAGATCTCGAGCGCCTGCTCGCCGGAATAGGCGGTTTGGACTTCGTGCCCCAGTTCCCGGAACTCGTCCGCGAACCATTCGGCGATTTTTTTCTCATCTTCAATCACAAGAATTTTGTACACGGCATTCTCCTTTCAATCTTTGCTTTCGGTTGGGATCAGCAGCATCCCCTGGCAGCGGTGCCAGAAGACTTCCTCTTTCAAATTCAGCCGTTCGTTAGATACCGTGATTCCTTCGCGCCCGGAGAATTTCTCGAACGGCTCCAGCTGTTGGCCGAAGTATTCGCTGTGGTCGCCCTGGTTCAGGTACAGAAACGCATTGCCCGTGGTTGGGCTTCGTAGCGACGGATCTCCGAGATTTGGGTAGCGGAATTCTCCGCGCCCGCCACGGAAGATTTTCTTCCCATAAGCGGCGCGCAGCGCTTCCTTGAGAAACGCCAGAATTTCCGGGTCGTCATTCTTGCACCAGCCGTGGTACTGCATGAGCCAGAGGTTGATAGGTTTCGGTTCGGCGTGAAAGGAAATCAACGTCGATCCGCCACTGTATTCGCTGTTCGTGAGCGCCATATCCTCGAGTGTATCGTGCAGATCGGCGATCCGCTCGTGCCGTTCGCTTGGTATGGGCAATCCGCTGGATCCCTGTTCCCGTGATAGAATGAATGTAAACGAAAGGTCGCATCCAATGTCTCAATAATATCCTTCGATGTTTACCCAAGATTACGGGTGGGGGCCGGGAATAGCGAGCGTGATCCACGTGTTCGTTCCTCTCATTCTGGCGCTTGCGCTCTGGACGATATTTTGGAAAGGCCTCGCCTTGTGGCATTCAGGCCGACGGGGACAGTCGTGGTGGTTCGTCATCATGCTTATCGTGAACACCATCGGCCTTCTCGAGATAATCTATCTTTTTGGCGTAGCCAAGCTGAAGTGGTCGGAGCTGTTCAGTAAGAAATAGGACGAGGCGTCGAGAGATCGACGCAGGAAGAGATTTCGGAAAACAGCTTCAGCAATGAGGCTGTTTTTGGTAGAATAGCCGTATGTTCAAGGCAATAATCTTTGATTATTTCGGCGAAAAGAATTCGGGCCGTTCCTGTCGGAACGGCCCTTTGATTAAGTTGTCGTGCCGGATTTACCCCGGCACGCATGCTCCGACCACCGCCCCGATTACCGAAGAGATCGAGATGATGGTGATCCAATGCGAGAAAAGGTCACGGCGGTTCTGGAAATAATACCCATCTATCCGCGTATGCCCCAGGACAATGGCAGACAGGGTGCCGATGGCGATCGCCACTCCGGCGCCTATGACGGCATGGAGATGGTATCGCATCGAGGGCGCGACAAATGCTCCGATGAACGCCCCAATCAGGATTCCTCCGATCATCGACGAGATTTTGGTGGCCCGATCTGCGTCGCTGTTGACGCCGACATTCCCGCCGATTCCTGTCCACGGATACTTGTAGGAGAGCGCTCCCGTGAACGACCCTCCCAACAGAACCCCCAATATCGGACTCATATATTTTTCTCCTTGGAATTGTGGATTTGGAAGCCTCTGCTTCCACCGCAGGAAACCAACATTCGATTTCCTCTGGTGGAAGGAGGGGGAAGTATCCGACCCCGGATCAACGAGAGAGATGACCTTGCCCCTTAGTTAGAGCTTCGACCTTCTTACAGGGTCGGGCTTCTACGGCCAGGGATGCATCCATTCGTTTACCGCGCGTAGCATAGCACAATCTTTTGATATTTGTCAAGGCGCGAGCGGTAGCATGAAATAGCGTCGGTTTATTTTATCGCTACAGACGGAACTCTACCCACTATGTTTTTCGTAAGTCAGTTGCAGGATTCGCTATTTGCTGGTAAACATTATGCAAGCCAAGTCCAGCAGGATTCGGCTCTAGACAGCTTTTTGAAAGGAGATTTCAGATGAAAGGTCGTAATTTTCGCAGCATGCTTGAATCCCGCTGGACTGCCGACACATTTGTTTGTGTCGGCTTGGACAGCGAGTTTGGGAAGATTCCCGAAGCCGCACATCGTAGCGGCAATGAATGCGAGGTGAGTATCGCAAACACCATCGTCGAGTTCAACCGAGCCATCGTCGAAGCGACGCATGACCTCGTTTGTGCCTACAAGCCCAACATCGCCTTTTATGCAGCGCATGGCGACGAAGGATTGTCTGCACTTCATCGAACCATCGCCGACATTCACCGCATCGCACGGGACGTTCCCGTGATTCTCGATGCCAAGCGTGCCGACATCGGCAACACCAATGCCGGTTACGTCGAAGAGGCGTTCGGCTATCTCAGAGCAGATGCCATTACGGTTCATCCCTGGCTCGGCGCAGAAGCCCTGCAACCGTTCTTGGATTTGAAGGACAAGGGCATCTTCGTACTCTGTCGGACTTCAAATCCTGGTGCGGGAGAGTTTCAGGACATTCGGATAGAGATGGGGCCGATTCTCGTGAATAACGAGCCTCGGTATCGCCCACTTTACCAAGTTGCCGCTCGTTCGGTCGCCAGCAAGTGGAACAAGAATGGCAACTGCGGACTGGTAGTCGGCGCAACGTATCCCGACGAGCTTCGTGAAGTGCGGGACATCGTTGGCGATATGCCAATCCTCATCCCAGGCATCGGAGCGCAAGGCGGCGACGTCGAAAAGACCGTAGCCGCCGGTGCCGACAGTCGCAAGCAAGGCATAGTCATTAACTCCTCACGGGGCATCATCTTCGCCTCGAAGGGAGCTGACTTCGCTGATGTGGCTCGCCGTGAAACGAGCAAGCTGCGAGACCTCATCAATCAGTATCGGAACGCCACAACGGAGGTAATCCATGGAAGCAACTGAAGACCGGATTCTCGGAATCCCGAATCTCGACGAGCTTCTTCGATTTGGAGGTAGCGTCGCCACAAGCCAACTTGCAGATACGCACGGGACGCTCACGGAAGCAGGAGTCAGTCATATCCTCAAATTGTGCGAGGCACTGTGGCTTCACTCCGGCGACCCGAAAGACCCTCATGCGGAACTCACGTCCGGCAAATGCAGCAATGGATTCGTGGATGTTCTTCGGGCTTTGCGCCATACGAACGTCTGCGACATCCTCGCCTATCACATGACCCACGCCATCGAAGCCAAGCTCGACCAAATCGAGAATGGTGAAGATGCGCTCACGCAAGTGTATCGGCCGCTTGGCTGGGTTATTGGCTCCGACCATGCCGGTGCAGCGTTCTCTCATGACGTTGCCCGATGGTTCGGCGTCAAGCATGACTTCACCGAGAAGAGTGGAACAGACGGGAAGCAGCAAGTTTGGAAACGCTTTGCTATCCACTCAGGTGAGTCCGTCCTCCAGGTCGAGGAACTGATGACCACGGCGGGAACGCTTATGGCGGTACGTGAAGGCATCCGGAAAGGTAATCCCAATCCGGTTGCGTTTAGCCCCGTCGTCGGTGTTCTTGTTCATCGTTCTGATGTCTATGAGATTGAAGGTGCGCTCGTCGTCTATTTGGCGCACTATGACATCTCCGTCTGGAATCCAGAAGACTGCCCGCTCTGTGCGGCGGGTTCGAAACGACTTCGCCCCAAGCAGCATTGGGCGGAGCTTACGGGCAGGAATTAACCTGCTGAACTATCGTCAACACGGCGACTCGCTCACAAAGCAGTCGCCGCTTTTCTTTGTTAAAGTGGCGGGACTGTTTTTATGGTTGCTAGAGGGATAGCGTACTTGAACAGCTTGAGATTTCGGACAAGTTTAGGGAATGGGCGTTGCAGTATTTGCACGCTATGCGTAAAGGCGAAGCAAAAACACGTGAATCGGTACTGGCGGCCAAAACCCGCTCGCTTGAAAAAGTAACAAGCGACATTGATAACCTCGTCCTCAAATTCACTTCTTCTGAAAATGCGAACGGATCGTCATCTTTGCACCAGCCATGATACTGCATGAGCCACACGGGTTTCCCTTGGAAGGAAATCACCGTCTGGCCGCCACTGTGTTCGCCGTTCACCATAAACTTGTCGAGGTAAAGGTAGTCGCGGCGTTGGAAGGAGTAGAACTTCAAGTTGGTGTTGTTGGGGTCAGTCTTCGCTTTCTCCCCGCTTGCATATGTTGCGAGCGTAGCTTCGAAGAAAAAATCTTGGATCTCGGACATTGCACCAGTCTGTTGCGTATTCATATTCGTTTCAATCCCGTTTTCTCTTTTGAATTAGGACAGTCGGTCGGCAGAAAACGTGCGAGAATGAGGATATGAAAAAAAGAAAAGGGGCTGGGTGCAGCTCTCGGAGAGTGACCGTCGGGAGAT
>JAJXYP010000056.1 GCA_021780545.1 bacterium | reverse complement strand
GCCTGCAAAGCGCGGATGATCCCCAGCTTGTCCTCCGGATACGTTTCCGCGAAAACCGAACTGCTGATGGCCGCGCCGGGGTCGGCCTTCAGATCGGCCGGGGTCATGACGGCGCCGTCGAGGCCGAGGCGGTTCGCGACCGCGCGCGCGGTCGCCCGTCCGTCGCCCGTAATCATAATCACGCGGACGCCAGCGGCCCGCAGGTCCTCTATCAATCGCGGCGCATCCGGAAGCACGGGGTCCGCGAGCCCGATAAGCCCCAGACACTCCCGGGCGCCGCTTGCACCGCGATCGCCGCCGGCGGTCGCGCCGCCGCCACGTTCGACGGCGACCGCAAGCACCCGCAAGCCGTCGGCGCTCAGCCGCGCCAGATCTTCGCGGGCGGCCGCGGCGTTCGCCGTATTACCTTCGAGAATCAGTTCCGGGAAACCGGAAAGGACGTGCACGACCTCCCCGCCCCAGACAACATCCGCTTCATCGCGCTTGGTTGCCGGATTGAAGGGGAGGAAGCTTTTCTGCTCCGGAATCGGAACCGAGCGCTCCCGCGCGCGCCTGATAATCGCGTCGTCGATCGAGTCGTTATCGGCGGCGTCGCCGCAGGCAGCCGCGAGACCGAGTACGTCCGCTTCACCGGCGTGCCCGTAATGCGTCACCGCGGCGACTTCCATGCGGTTCCCGGTGAGCGTCCCCGTCTTATCGCTGCAGAGAACATCCATGGTCGCGCATTCCTGAACCGCCGCGAGGCGCCGCACCAGGACGCCATCCGCGCCGCCGCCGCCGAGCTGCAGCGCGCCGTAACTCTGCGCTACCGCGAACATGGTAGGGAACGCTATCGGCACTGAACCGAGAAGCAGCACGATAACCATGTCGGCCGTATCCCCCGCCGGAATGCGAACCGCAGCGCCGAAGACGATGAGCGCCGCCGCAAGCGCGATGTTCACGATGAAAAAATACCGGATCACCGCGAAAATGATCCGCTCCATATGGGTCGGCGGATGCGCGGTCTCGAGAAGCTCGGTTGTCTTGCCGTACCGCGTTGCGCGTCCGATTGCCGAAACCTGAGCCGTCGCCTCGCCGCGGCGGATCACGCTTCCCGAATACACCGGCGCGCCGGAAGCCGCATCCTGCGGCAGCGACTCGCCGGTCAGGGTTGACAGATCGACGCTCAAATCGCCGTCAACGATCGATGCGTCTGCCGGGATGACGTCGCCGGTCCGGAGGCGAATGGCATCGCCCGGCAGCAATTCCCGCGTCGGCACCGTCTGCCAGACGCCGTCGCGGCGCACCCGGGCCGATACGCTCAGCCGCTTCGTGAGCGCCGCGAGCGCGGCGTCAGCCGAATGGCGGAGCCAGATACTGATCGCGCTGTTTAAAAACAGCAGCACGGCGATGATCGCGCTCTCGGGAAGCTGTCCAGAGAAATACGTAATGACGACCAGAAGTTCCATGAGCCACGGCAGCGGCCCCCAGAAATTCCGGAGGTAAATCAGAAACAGGTTCTCACGCGGCGCCGGCAATTCGTTGTAGCCGTATTGCGCACGCCGGGCGGCGACATCGATGGAGGCAATTCCCGGCGCAGCGGAAATCTCCAAAACACCGCCTGATTCCGCCGCCGGTTGCTGAATGACATCCATATTCTCATGATAGCAGTTCCGGAAAGATTTCTTATCCTCCCGTCACCTCGTGCTTCTTCCCGCCTGCGGCAAGGTTCCGCTGGTGCTCTTCGGTATTCAGGAGACCGCACTTCTTATACTTCTTTCCGCTGCCGCACGGACAGGGATCGTTGCGGCCGACTTTCGCGCCGGACACTGAACCCGCGCCGGAGCCCGACATATTTCCGGCCGCGCCGATACCCTGTAGCACGGCTGCCGGCACCGCCGAAACGGCCGCGCCGGAGCCCGCCGGAACGCCGCCGGCCGGCGCCAGTTTAAAAATATTTCCAAACACCCAAGCGTGAAAGGTTCCCCAAAATGCTTTAAAAAACCGGCTCGCCTCCTGCCGATATTCAACCAGCGGATCCTTCTGACCGTACGCCCGGAGCCCGACCGCCTCCTGCAGAGCATCGAGGTCTTCGAGGTTGTTCATCCACAGCATGTCGAGGATTCCAATCAGCTGATTCCGCGCGAGCGGATGCGCCGCGATTTCGGCGCTGCGGCGCGCGATGAGTTCGCGATAGCTCCCGGGATCTCCCGGCTCGGCCGGCAGATCGCCCGCTTCCGCGACCAGCCCCGCGTCTTTAAAAAACGAGAGGATCCGAGACGCCGGCGACGCCGCGCCGGCTCCCGAAGCGTCGCCGGCGGAAATCCCGCCCGCAGCCGCAGCATCACCACCGGCATCCACGGCTGCTGCCGGGTATTGATCTTCGACCGGCGCCGCAAGCTGCGGCAGGATGGCTTCAATGTGTGCCGATGCGGCGCTTTCGATGAAAGCAGCGAGTTCCTCGCGGTTCAGCATGGCAAGCAACTCGGCCCGGCGCTTGTAAACCGCCGCCCGTTGCTTGTTCAGCACGTCGTCATATTCGAGGAGATGCTTCCGGATGTCGAAATTGGCGCCTTCGACTTTCGCCTGCGCCTCCGCGACCGCTTTCGATACGAATCCGAATTCGATCGGCTGGTCGTCCGGCAAGTCGAAGCGCTCCATCATACCCTTCAGGCGGTCGCCGCCAAAAATCCGGAGGAGATCATCTTCAACGGACAGAAAAAACTGCGACGAGCCAGGGTCGCCCTGGCGTCCGGCGCGACCGCGCAGCTGGTTATCGATGCGCCGCGCTTCGTGGCGTTCGGTACCGACGACATGCAGGCCGCCAAGCTCGCGGACTTTCGCCGCCTCCTCCGGCGTCGGCGGGTTGCCCCCCAGCAGAATGTCGACGCCGCGTCCCGCGACGTTGGTCGCGACCGTCACCGCGCCCGGTCGTCCCGCCTGCGCGATGATCGCACCCTCGCGCTCGTTGTTCTTCGCATTCAGAACCTCGTGAGGAATCCCCGCCTTGAACAGAGCTGCCGAGAACAACTCATTCTTCGCAATAGACGTCGTGCCGAGAAGCACCGGCTGCCCCTTTTCGTGCCGTTCCCCAACCTCGCGCACCACCGCGTCCACCTTTGCGCGGAAACTTTTATAGATCTGATCGTTTCCGTCGATGCGCGCCAGGCCGCGGTTCGGCGGAATGCTTATGACTTCCAGATTATAGACCTTGTGGAATTCTTCGGCGGACGTCTGGGCGGTTCCCGTCATGCCGGAAATTTTCTCGTACATGCGGAAATAGTTCTGTATGGAAATTTTTGCGTATGTCCGCGATTCCTCTTTGATCACCACCCCCTCCTTCGCCTCGATCGCCTGATGGAGCCCCGCCTGGTAGCGCCGGCCGACGAGGAGGCGTCCCGTGAATTCGTCGACGATGATCACCTCGCCGTTCTTCACGACATAATCACGGTCGCGGAAAAACAGCGCCTGCGCTTTCACGCTCTCTTCAAGGTAGTGGACCAGCCGGATATTCTCCGGCGCGTACAGGTTCTGGACGCCGATCAGCGATTCTACTTTCTCGACTCCGGCGTCTGTTGTCGAAATCGCTTTCCTCTTTTCATCCACCTCGTAATCCTCGTCTTTCACAAGCCGCGCGGCAACGCGCGCAAAGGCCTTATAGAAATCGCTCGACTGCTGATCCGGCGCCGCGATGATAAGAGGCGTCCGGGCTTCGTCGATGAGAATGCTGTCAACCTCGTCAATGATCGCGAAATAATGGCCGCGCTGGGACTGTTCTTCAAGGCGCGAAACGAGATTATCCCGGAGATAATCAAATCCGAATTCATGGTTCGTGCCATAGGTGATGTCGGCCGCATAGGCGTCGCGCCGCGTGACGGGCCGGAGAAACTCCTGCTGAACAAGGAAACTCCCCGTCGTATCCCGTTCGCGGTCGAGAAGCTTCGACGCCTCGGGATTCTGCGACGCGGGACCGCTGCCTTCCTCCGGCGCGCGGTATTGCGGATCATATATGAAAGCGCCTCCAGGCACGATGCAGGAAACCGACAGGCCAAGCAGGCGATATACTTTCCCCATCCATACTGCGTCGCGCCGCGCCAGATACTCGTTCACCGTCACCACATGCACGCCGCGGCCCGTGAGGCCGTTCAGGTAGGCCGGCGCCACCGCCGAAAGCGTCTTTCCTTCGCCGGTCATCATTTCCGCGACCGCGCCGCGGTGCAGCACGAGGCCGCCGATTAGCTGGACGTCGAACGGCCGCTGGCCGAGCGTCCGACGCGCCGCCTCGCGGACAACGGCAAACGCCCGCGGGGCCAAATCGTCAAGCAATTCGCCGTTCCGCACCCGCTCCCGAAGCGATGCGCTTTCCGCCGCAAGCCCTTCGTCAGACAGCTCCCCGATCTCCGATTCAAGCGCGTTAATCTCCCGCACGCGTTCCTCAAAAGGCGCAAGCGGCCGCCCGCCAAACCATTGCTTGATCGGTCCGAACATGCCCGGATTATACGCCGGCTACCGCTTCTTCGCCAGCACCCTCTGCTTCGCCGCCAAAAACCTCGTCTTATATTTCTCGATTTCAAGACGCATCATATCGCGCGCCCGATCGACAGCCGTACGGACATCTTTCTCGTAGGTTTCGGCCCGCAGCATCTTTTTCGGCAGCTTGAGATTCACCGCCGCGCGAAATACCTCGCCCTTCCGGTGGTGCTTGGACGTGCGGGCGATTTCGATCCATACCTCCGCTTCGCCGGTTTTCTCAAAGTGCTTCACGAACTTCGCAAGCGGCGCAAGCTTCTTTTCAACATAGGATTCGACCGATGCGGTTAAATCGGCTGACTTGGTAAGTTTTATTTTCATGGATTAATAGAATTGGGTGAATCGGGGCGCCTTTCCGCCGGCATACTCATACCGTCTGCACCTCTTCATCTAATGATACTCCGAACTTCCGCCTGACTTCAAGCTTGGCGAGCGACATGAGGGTTTTGACGTCGCGCGATTCGGCGCCCAGGGCGTTTACGATAAAATTCGGATGCTTGGCGGAGATCATGGCGCCGCCGAAGCTCACGCCGCGAAGCCCCGACTCCGAAATAAGCTTGGCCGCCGAAATAACCGGCACTGGATCGGTTTTTACCGAAAACCGAGAACCACGGAACTCGAGCACGCCGACAGCCACCGCCCGCTCAAACGACCGCTTTGAGCGGCAGACGCTCGCAAGCGGCACATTCTTGAATATGCTGCCTATGTTCGGGTGTTCGAGCGGGTGATTCCTCTGCCGATGCTCGATTTTTTCACGCACCGACCTGAGGATCTCTCTGCGGTTCCCCGGGGCGAGCGCGAGCGTCGCTCCAATGATGATTTCCCCCGCCGCGCCCCGGCGACCCGCCTGCTTGAACACGCTTTCGCGGTACGAAAAAGCGCATGCTTTCGCGCTCCGTTCGACGATTTTCGTCGTCCGCGGATCGATGCTTCGCACCGATACGACAACATCTTTCATTTCGCCGCCAAAGCATCCGGCGTTGCCCCGCACGGCGCCGCCGAGCGTCCCCGGCAGACCGCCGGCCCATTCAAGGCCGGCGAGCGACCGGCCGGCGGCGAATGCCAGCAATTTCTCCATCGGTACGCCGGCGCCCGCTTCAATCGTATTTTTTCTGCCTGATTTCATGCCGGTGATAACCGGGCGAATCACGAGTCCGTCAAAACCGCTATCCGGCAGAAGGACGTTCGTGCCCCCGCCAAGAACGAATACCGACAGCCGTCGCGCCTTCGCCTCGCGGAGCGCCCATGCCGTTTCCCGTTCATTTTTTGATTCGAAAAAAAAGCGGGCTGGCCCGCCAATCTTGTAGTGACTGTATTTCGCCAATGATATATTTTCCCTGAATTTCATAAAGCGCAGAAAAAGCCGCTCCGCTCAAACCTCCGTCCTGTGCGAATGCAAAAGGTCTGGGCGGAGCGGCTATGGTGACCTCCAATTCTGTTGTATTGAATGAGTGCTCTCTAGCAGCTCCGCATTCAGCATACCACATCCCCCGGAAGCCGCAAACTAAAAACCCCTTGCGGGGTCTTTAGCCAACAGAATCGTGTGGGACATAGCTCTCTCGATATCATCGGCGAGCTATGCTCGCACCCATCCGTAGTCATGATAGCACGACTTCGGAAAAAATGCAAGAATTATTCCTTGAGACCGGCCAGAGCAACCGACTACTTCCCGGCGGCCGCAAGCGCCGCATCAATCGCCTGCTGGAACTGGGCATACGGCTGGGCACCCAGAACCTGCGTGCCGTTGATATAAAACGTCGGTGTCGAATTTATCCCCGCGTTCGTGGCGTCGGTCTTCTCCTGGTTCACGACATTGGCGTCGCTGTTGTTCTGGACGCAGCTCGTGAAAGTCGTCATGTTGAGTCCGAC
The DNA here is from genome assembly GCA_021780545.1 of bacterium. GTDB lineage: Bacteria > Patescibacteriota > Minisyncoccia > UBA6257 > 2-01-FULL-56-20 > JAJXYP01. The sequence goes on along the minus strand of JAJXYP010000056.1, from coordinate 2,948 downwards.
CTGCTGGCCAAGCTTCAGCAATTCCGTCGTCGAAAAGAACCCGTCATTTTCGCTGCCGCCGCTGTTATCATCGGCGACTTTCGCTGAATAAAGCGCGTCATGATAAGCCCATAATTTGCCCTGATCGTTCGCGCACTGCGCCGCGTTCGCGGACGCCGTCGATTCGGGGCCGAGGAACGGAAAGTCGCGGAACACCATCCGGACCTTGCCCGTATTCACGTAGTTCTGGACGATGAGGGGCTCCGTTTTTGCAAAAAATTCAATGCCGCAGAAAGGACACTGGTAGTCGCCGTATTCGACAAGGGTAACCGGGGCATTACTGTTCCCGAGGATCGCATCGCGCGATCCAAGCTGCATCACATTGCTCGCAGACGGCGCACCGGCGCCGGTGGCGCCCACAATAGCCGCGCCCGACGGCGCAGAGCCACCATGGTTCATTGACGTGTATATTACCGCGCCCGCGATGACGAACGCCGCGACCAAAATGCTCGTCGGCAAAAACCAATCCCGCTGCTTCCTCGCCGAACCACCCTCGGTATTTTGAGTTATGTTATTTTCTTCCATAGCTTCATTATCGGAAAATAAAAGCGAATGTCAAATAACAGGCGGCCCTATCGGGCGCACCGAAATGACGCACCATTGTTGCTCGTATATGAAGGCCTGTCAAGCACGAGATCCTCAATTCCGCCGCCGCCCCAATATCCGCCCCGAAGGAACACATATATTGATAAATCTGCGGAGCTATTTTCCGAAAATAGCTCTCCGATTCCCTGAGAAGAATTCCAAGATGGATTGATTGGTCCGATTTCATCTTGCGTCATGCTGTTATAGGCCATAGTAGGATCGGTATATTCATACCAATTCCATCCCGACGTCGACCCATGCGGCTGCTGCGCCCCCTCGATAAGATCCGATGTCATTTGATTGATATTGCCTGCCATATCCCAGATAACACTGCCGTCAGAGAGCGTAAATGTCCGAATCTGGGTGGGGTTGGTCCCGATCCCGCCGCAGGAAGCCGGTCCGTCCGTTCCGAAACAACTTTCGCTGTCCGAAGGAGCGGCGGGAAGCGGATTCGCCGGAACGTTATCGCTGTGACCTGCATTGATCGCGCCCGACCCCGGAGTTCCGCCCGTCCAGTTAGAACCCACGCCTTCGGCATTCCATGCAATCGTCTGCCATTCTGCATTGGTCAATAGATGAGCGCCGATCGAGGCGCAGTATATTTTAGAACTCGAAGCCGTAACTTCGTCAACCGGCCATCCACCCGGAAGCGCTGCTATCTGGCGGCCGTTCGCCGGGTCACAATTCAAAGCACTGTCGTTATAAGTATCGATACCCGAATTCTGGTCGTTTAAATAATTACCGCTGCCGTCGGAACAAGTCGCGTCATATTTCATAACATAAAAATTATTCGTGCCAAAGGCGCTATTGCCGGGGACCATGACCCAATAGCCGCCAGCCAAGCCGGGATCGGTCCCTGCAACAAAAAGGTCTGCATTGATTCCGGCTTGCGCAAGATAGGTTTGAGATTCCGGGTATGCGGTGATTTTGAACGACGTGCCGTTCGTTTGATATATGTAAAACTCACCCGACGATGTCGTGTTTACCGGATCGACAGGCAAGGCCGCGAGCGGCGGCGAAAGCGAAGTCCCGCGGAAGTCGATTGGCAGCCATCCTTCGCCGTTGATATCTCGATAGGTGGAACTCGCGGCGCAATGGAACGAACCGCCCGGCGCAATAGCTGGATCGTTCAGACCGAAACAATCGGTGCCAGCGGTCGATGTCGCCGTAGGATCCGGTATCGAAAGGTAGGTCACGGTGCTTGATCCGATAGAAAGGGCGGAACCGCTCTGCGAAGCAATATATGACTGGATGGCGGTCTGAAGGGTGCGAAGATCGGATAAACGGCTGGCGTCTCTCCCTTTCCGAAGCAATTCCGCCGGATTTAGCACGAACAACAACGCGGTCGCGACAATCGCCACGATCGCCAAAACGATCAATACCTCTACCAGCGTAAATGCGCGCGAACCCGATGACATAATGAATGGATTGATCGCTATTAATTGCGGACCATGATGATATCATCCAAAGACATTGTCATGATCCGATTTTCTTTCGCGTCAACGGCCCGAAAAATCCCGTCGCGGGAAGACCCACTGATGCCTGATATTCCCGGAGCGCCCGGAACGTCAGGATGCCAAAATAATCGGTGTAGCCGTGAGCGCGTAGCATGCGGGCGTCAGGACCGGCATCCGCCTTCCCGAGATAAACCTGTAGGCTGCGGACATCCGCTCCCCGGTCCCCGCGGCGAAGATCCCGAACGAAACGAAGTCCGGCCGTTATTTTGCCTTCCTGTAGCGCCTTTTTGAGAAGCGCCTCCAACTCGCCACGGAGGGAGACAAGCTCCGCGGCAAAAAACGAGGACTCAGATCCCAGCGAGGATGAAGCGGCGCCGGACAGGGCGGATGAAGTAGGAATCGACACCGGCTCCAAGGTCGATGGCGGCGCATAGCTTGCCGGCACTCCAATGACGACGGGCGAAACAACCGATGGTAGCAATTCCGTCGTAAAGATAAGATCGGAAGATGTAGCGGTTGCGCCATAATAACTCGACGAAACCGCGGCGTGGTACGTCGCCCCGGACACCAGCCCCGTAAGCGTCACGCTGTGCGCAGTGGATGTCGCTGTTTGGGATATCGAAGAACCGTACGACGTGGTAGCTCCATAAACGACCTCGCTGGTGGCAGGAACGTCGGTCGTCCAGGCAATCGTCGCGATCGAAGTGCCAACAGAAAGTACGGAGGCGCTCGTAATGACGGGCGGATTGATATTCACGGTCAGCGTAAACCAAACGGGGTTGCTCACAAAACTACCGATTGCGCCATTATCATCAGTCGGGTAATCTAAGCCTGTTGGTACAGCTTCGCTACAATGAAAAGCATGTA
>JAJXYP010000082.1 GCA_021780545.1 bacterium | reverse complement strand
CCCGGCTCGCCGATAAGGCACGGATTGTTCTTGGTGCGGCGCGAAAGCACCTGCATGAGGCGCCGCAGTTCTTCCTCCCGGCCGATCACCGGATCAAGCTCCCCCTTTTTCGCCCGCTCGCTCAGGTTGATGGCGTATTTTTCAAGCACCTGAAACTTCGCCTCCGGCGTCTCGTCGACAACCCGGCTCGAACCGCGCAGCTGCGCAAGCACCCGGAACGCGGTCTCGCGGCGGACGCCGAATTTTTCGAGAATCGTCTTCGCCGCGCCGCCGCTCTCGATGATCGCGAGCAGGAGATGCTCGCACGAAACAAATTCGTCCTTCTGCTGCGCCGCAATCTTCGCAGCCGCGTCGAGCACCTTCATCAGCTCCTGGGAAAGATAGAGCTGGCCGACGGTACCGTTCGACACGATGGGCGGAATACGATCAAGCTCGAAGTCGATTTCTTCGTCGAGTTTTTCGAAGTTCACGCCGAGCCGCTCAAGCACGGGCACGACGAGCGACTGCTCGTCCTCCAAAAGCGCCGCCAGGAGATGGAGCGCCTTCAGTTCGCCATGATTTTTTCGCGCCGCAATTTCCTGGGCGTTCTGCAGGGCCTCCTGCGCTTTGATGGTGAAACGATGGAAGTTTGGCATGGGTTGTTTCTTATAATTATACCGCTTTGCTCTCCAGTTTAATGCAGGAACGCTTCATTGTCAATCTACGGCTGAGATTGCTAATGCCCGCTGCGCCGGCTAGCTCCCCGCCGGCCGGGCCGCCAGCGTCACCGACAGCGCAATTGTCTTGCCGCCGCGGTTGACCGTAAGCGTAATCGTCTGCCCGACGCCGAACTGATCGATGATTGAGGCAAGGTCGTGCGTCGCATCGATGGCCTGACCGTTCACCTGCGTGATGATGTCTTCCGCCTGAATACCGGCCTTGGCAGCCGGCGAACCGGGAATGACCGCCGGACCGGACGAATCGCCGCGAACCAGGGCACCGGCCGACACCGGAAGATTCTGCTGCGTCGCGAGCGCCGGCGTTACCGGCAGATAACGAACGCCGAGGTAGGGCGACTGGATCTTGCCAGTCGTTTCGACCGACGAAATATCATGTTTCGCGTCGTCGATCGGAATCGCGAAGCCGATATTCTGGGCGCCCGAGGCGATCGCCGTGTCAATGCCGATCACCTGGCCCTGAAGGTTGAGGAGCGGTCCGCCGGAATTGCCCGGATTGATTGCCGCGTCGGTCTGAATGACCCCCGTAATCGTCTCCTGCGCGCCCGTGTCGGGCGACGCGGCGGTTACCGTGCGGGAAAGGCCCGAAACGACGCCGACCGAAACCGTGTTTGAGAACTGGCCGAGCGCGTTGCCGATCGCGATCGCCGTCTGCCCGAGCTCAAGGCTATTCGAGTCCCCGAGCTTCACCGTCGGCAGATTAGTTGCATTGATTTTGAGAACCGCCAAGTCCTGATTCGGATCCCTCGCCAACACCTTCGCGACGTACGTCTTGCCGTCGTTCGTGAGCACCGAATAGGAAGCATTCGGGTTTGAAACAACGTGCTTGTTGGTCAGGATAAGACCGTCCGGCGAAATGATGAACCCGCTGCCGCCGCCCACCGCCTGCAACTGGGTCTTGCCCGTATTACAGGGCTGAGTGAGGTTTGGAACCTGGCCGCCGAAGAACTGCTGAAACTGCGGCCCCAGATCGCCGAACGGATTATAGGGGCACTGTTCGATCACCGGAACATTTTCCGAAACGGTGATCGAAACGACGGCCGGTGAAGCCGCCTTCACGGCATCGACGACCGCTTGCTCATAACTGTTGGTTGGCTGATAGAGCGGCACCGTGTTCGTGGCGTTCGCCGCGGATCCAACAGTGCCGGCCGGAGCGCCGGATTTCATAAACGGGAAAAGCCGACCGAGAAAATCCGTGAAACCGTTCGCCGACGCCGACGGAGCGCCAAAAAACGACCCGATCAGCAGGCCGATAATGAGCATGACCCCCGCCGTTAGGATGAGCGTCCGATTTTTCTTATTTTGCTGCATGTCCTGTGTGTCCATAGTTTTATAACAATTAACCGCTATTCTGAATTATGAACGACGTTTTCTGTAGGGCGCGCCGCCCCGGCCATATACGAGGAATACGACAAATCCGGCAAAAAAGTTTCAGGGTTGAGGATTCCGCGACAGGCATTGCCGCAAAATCTTGAGACATCGGGTAATCTCCCCGCCCGTACTATGGCGACCCATGCTGAAACGGATGCTTGCTCGCGCTCGAACTGGTTCGGACGGCGCAATAGCCCGGATAACCGGCGACGGCTCCGGGGAACGGGCGGCGCAAGCGGATCCCGCAGAAACGGCAACGCCGGCCAAATCAAGGCGGGTAAGAAGTTCGCCGGCATCGCAGCCGGGAAAGTAAATATTCAAAATACCCGGCAAGGCGCCGGCATCATCGCGCCCGGGAACGATGCCGTTCACCCGGGCGTCCGGGGCAAAAGTTCCGATGCCCCGCCACAACGCGGCGCGAAGGCCCTTCAGCCGCTTCCCCTCCTTGGAGCGCGCAGCGGCGGCAATTTCCACGGCGGCGGCAAATCCGACTACGGCCGGAACGTTTTCCGTACCCGATCGGAGGCCGAATTCCTGCCCGCCGCCGAAAACGACCGGCGCAATAGGATAATCCACCGAACCGCGCTGCGCGATATACAAAACTCCCGCGCCTTTCGGTCCGTAAAGTTTATGTGACGACAACGTCATCAGATCGACTCCGAGATTCCGGGCGGAAGCGTCAAGAAAAAGGATCCCCTGCGCCGCATCGGTATGAAAAAGCGGCCAACGGGATGGATGAGATCCGCGCGGCAAATTTCCGCGCAACGGCCGGACAACTCCATCGGCGCGGAACGCCGCCAGAATACGGCCGATTTCGGCAATCGGCTGAACCGTTCCGATTTCGTTGTTCGCTTGCATGACCGAAACAAGAATCGTCCGGTCGTCGATCAGGCGGCTGAACGCCGCAAGATCCAGAACGCCCGCGCGGTCGACCGGTGCAATAACCATCTCCGCCCCTTCGCGCTCGAGCGCCCGCGCCGTTTCCATAACCGATTCATGTTCGATCGCCGAAACAATGATTTTCGGACACCGGCCCGCGTCGGGAAAACCGCCGCGCCGCGCCGCGGCGAACGCGCCCCGGAGCGCCAGATTGTTCGCTTCCGTCGCGGATGCAGTGAAGATGATTTCCCGGAAATCCGCGCCGAGTAAACGGGCTATCGTCCCGCGCGAACGGTCGACGGCAGCTATCGCCTCCTGCCCGAACGCATGGAGCGATCCTGGATTGCCGAACGCCCCGGCAAAAAACGGCTCCATGGCGCGGCGCACCCGCAAATCGACCGGGGTCGCCGCAGCATAATCAAGATAGATGCGCCGGGATGGCATCGGGGTCAGGCCTGCTTCGCGAACTCGACCTTGACCGTTCCGCCGGTTGCCGCGTCGGGCAGCAGGAAATAGTGGCGCTCGCGCCAGATTTCGTATAATGCCTTCGTAAGCTCCACGTCGTTCCGGCAATAGGCCTTCAATTCGTCCATCCGCCCTTCGCGATAGAGCGCGATTGCCTCCGAACCATGCCGCTCTTTTTTTATTCCCAGATTGCATTCGGCCAAGCGGCTCAAACTGATCCGGCGGCCCGACGCCAGTTCAACTTCCTCCAACAGATCGATTCGCTCCTTCAGCCACAAATCAGGCGCAGGCGCTCCGGTCGCGGGAATGATTTTCAATCGCCGGAAATACTGGTTAAGCACCGGCACGTCATACCGGTTGATGCTGAATCCGACAATGCGCCCGGCAGCCGCGAACCATTCCGCGAGCTCCGGCATCTCGTCCTCGCCAAACATACCGTACGCCTCGCGTTTGTAAGAATACACGCCGACGACGGAAATTTTGAGCGCATCAAAATTATCCCGTCCCACCCCGGGATCCGTGAAAAAATTCTGCGTTTCGATGTCGAATACGAGCGTGTCCATGAGGCGGTCTACACGTGGCGATCGGCCACATTCGACGCCGCATAGCTTTCAGGTTTGGTTTTCGCTTCGAAATTGTGCGCGCGAATCATGCCGACGATTTCCTGTATTACGGCTTTCGTCGGGCCGTTCTGGCCGATATCCGCATGGATTTCAAATTCAAACTCCGGCAAGGGCGCCTGCTTCAGTTCAGCGAGAATCTCCTTCGCAATGTCGATCGAAATCAGCACTTCGCGAATCATGCGATCCCGCAGCGTGTGAAACTTTCCGAGTTCGAAGCGCCGCCAGAAATAACGGCCGCCGTTGCCGACCCGATGCACGACAATGGCCGTCACAAAATCGGCGTTCTTGGTGTTCAAGAGCTGCGAGTCGGTGCCGATCATGATCTTATATTGGCGGGACCGGTTTTCGTTGATGAAGGCGGCGATTTCACGAACCACCGATCCCGGAGTCAGCCGCGCGCCAAGCGAGCTGCTGAAAAACAGAATCTCTTCTCCCGAGAGATCCGGCGCGCTTTCGACGATCGGTGGTTTCTGCATGGCGCTCAAATTCGGATTATAGCTCCCGGACTCCGTTTGTCAAAACTGAGCCGGGAAGCCCTGTTCGCGAAGCCGGCTGCGCGGGGCGACGGGGAGCATCATAAATATGAATAAATACCAGAAGCGCGGCAAAATATGCGGCGATTGCGGCGGCTGATCCAAACACAGGCGGCGCGGGCAGGACAACTTTCGCGCAAAGCCGGATCACAGCCAACTGGTAAAGCAGGACTGTTTCGGCCAGCTTCGCGACAAGCGGCGCCGCGGGCGGCGCAAGAAAGCCGGCGGCGGCGACAGCCGTGCCGGCAAGCGCCGCCGGAGGAACCGATGGCGCAATCAATATATTCGAAGGAAACGACATGAGGGAAAAATCTCCGAAAGAAACCGCTATGACGGGGATGATGGGAAGGAGCGAAGCAACCGCAACAATCGTTGCTTCCCGCAAGACGGCACTCCACCGCCCCGCCGCCGCGCCGCCCCACCCAAAAAACCGCTCGAGCGGGCGGGCAAGATAAAACATGCCGGCTACGCTCAAAACCGAAAGCACGAACGCTGGATCCGCGGGAAGATGCGGGTCGGCAAACGTCATGCCGGCAGCCGATGCAGCGAGCGCGTTACGAGGGTCAAAAACGCGGCCGGACCACTTGGCGGCAAGCGCGAGCCACGCCATAACTGCCGCCCGCACCGCAGATATATTACCGCCCGTCATAAGAACCAAAACGCCGACCGCGGCCGCCGCGAGAATGGACCGCGTCCGGCGCCCCGCCCAAAATCCAAGCGCCAATTCAATAACCATTGCGATGACCGCAATTTTATATCCGTACATCGAAACGATGTACGACGTTCCTGAAACCGACAAGTCGGTTTTGAGCGATGGCCCTATCGCTTCTGTCCCGCCAAGCGTCTCCCCTCCAAGCAACGCGCCGGCGGTGCCCGGCACCCATGTGGTAATTTTCCGGAAAACGGCCGCACGGAACGACAACAATGCTTCGCGCAACCGCGAAGCGCGATGCGTGGCGATGCGAACGACTACTCTTGGAAATACCGCCGGTGGCTGTCCCCGTTCCCGCGGCGGCAATACCTTTCCGGTAATCAATACCTCGTCGCCGTACGCCGCGCCGCTGCCAGGCCGGGCAAACACCGTAATTTCACCGGAAAACGGCGCCTCGAGTATGGCCTGAAATGTCAGATACCGCCATGATGAAGCAGGCCAGCCGTCTACGATAGCCCGAAAAGAACCGGCAGTCGGCGGGGGCAGCCGCTCACGATCCTGGGCGAGATAAATCCGGAAGTGGCAATAGAAAAAACCGGCGGCAAAAAACACGGCGGCAATGGCTGCAAGAATGACGCCCAAACGCCGCGTCGCGCGTCGGACGGATCCAAAACTCAAACCGTTTGCCGAAACGCCGATACCGGCAGCCAGCAAGCCGGCGCCGGCAAACGCCGCGCCTTTCCATCCCATGTCTGCAGCGAATGCTCCCGCAAGAAAACCGATTGCCGCGGTAAACGCGGCGTCGCCAATAAAAATGCGGTTCGCCACAAAACAATTTTACGCCAGCGATATGAAAAGAAAATTAAAAAAATCGGACCCTGCTTCAGCCGCTTTTTGTTTCTGGTTCTTTCGCCTTCCGCCATGCGGCGATTTTGGCATGATTCCCCTCAACGAGCACACCCGGCACCCGCCAACGCTTTCCGGTTTTTGAAACGTAAACCTCCGGCCGGGTATAGGTCGGAAACGATCCCTTTACCTCCTCGAGCGACGATTCCTTCCCCAGGAACCCGGGCAGAAAACGGCTGACGGCTTCCATCAGGACGAGCGCCGGTATTTCGCCGCCGGCAAGCACGTAATCGCCGATGGAGATTTCCTCGTCAATCAGATACCGGCCCACCCGCTCGTCGACGCCCTCGTAGCGGCCGCAGACCATAACGATATCGTCGTAACGAGCGAGCCGCCGGGCCGCGGCGGCGTCAAACTTCCCGCCGCGCGCCGAAAAAAGAATCGTCCGTTTCCGCAGCTTCCGGCCGCGCCGGCGCCCGATCCCGCGCTCCACGGCAGCGAGCGCATCCTCAATCGGCTGAACTTTAAGCACCATGCCGGGTCCTCCGCCAAACGGCCGATCATCGACTTTCCGATGCCGGTCGTTTGAAAAATCACGGAGGTCGTACGTTTTCACCGCCAAAATTTTCTTCTCACGGGCGCGACGGAAAAGCGATTCGCCAAGATAGGAATCGAATGCCTTTGGAAATATAGAGATAACGTGGAAACGCATCATGCCGGATTTACGTCGCCTCCTCCGCTGCCGCCTCCTCCGCTTCCGGCGGACCGCGCATCCGGCTTATCGCCTGTCTGTTTTTTGAGAGACTCGTTGATCACGCGGCGCAGTGCGGCAATATCAACGTTCTGTTTGGGAAATTTCTTTGGAAAGCGCTCCGGGGCGGATTCGCGCGGCGGCACGACGGCGGACATTTGCTGCGTCGCGGGCATTTCCGGCGCCACGGATGTTTCCGGCATCGCGGACGCTTTTGGCGGAACAGAAGAAGGCGCCTCGTTCGGCGGCGGCGTAAACGCCGGCATAGCTTCCGGCGACGACCGCGGAGCCGGCTGCGAATCAGGCGCCTGACGCAACATTTCCGCCTCCGGTTGCCGAACCGATTCAATAGATGAATTTTCTGCCGCAGGCGTCCCTCCCGGCGCCATCGAAGAAGGCGCCGCGTTCGGCGGCGGCGCTACCGAGCGCAAAAACCGGTCCGGAACGGCCGCGGGGTTTCGCGGAAAAGAATCAGAACGCGGGCGGGATGGGCCGGCATCGCGGCGGTCGCGGTCAAAAGGCCGCGACGGACGCTGCGGGCGCGGCCCCATCGGACGGCCCAGCGCATTGTTCCCCGCCCCATTCCGCCCGTCTCCGCTGTCATGCCGGAGCACATCGGAAAGGGGCCGCTCGCCGCGCCGCTCGATTTTTTCCCCAATGGCCGCATCGCTCGGCGTCTCCCATTCGCTCGCAATCCGTTCTTCAACGACGCGCCGCGGAGTGCCGTAATGCTCCTGCGAGTTGCGGATGATAACGTCGCGATGGCTCACAAGCGGAATCCGCTGCGGCGGTAGCGTCTCGGCAGAAAACGGCCGAGAGGCGACCCCGTCAATCATCAGTTTGATATATACGTTCGCCTTCGACAGGTTCACCAAATCCTGCTGGACAAACTCCGGCATGAATTCCTTTTCGAGGAATTCGGCGTCGGCGGCGCCAACGCGGAATGTGATGATGGTTCCGACGTTGCCGAACACCGCGTCGCGCACCTTGGTGTTCCCCTCGCTCGTCACCAGCTGGCCGATGTACTGATGCGCAAGCGTAAGGCTCAACCGGTATTTTCGGGCCTCGGACAGAATGCTCGCGAACGATTCGGTCGCGAAATTCTGAAATTCATCGACGTACATGAAAAAATCGCGCCGATCCTCCTCGGAAACGTTGACGCGGGACATCGCCGCAAGCTGCAGCCGCGTAATGATCATGGCGCCGAGGAGCGTCGAATTATCCTCGCCCATTTTCCCCTTGGAAAGGTTGACGATAAAAATTTTTCCCTCGTCCATAATCTGCCGCATGTTCAGAGTCGAACGCGGCTGCCCCAGAATATTGCGGATCAGCGGATTTGAAACAAACTGTCCGACCTTGTTCTGAATGGCCGCAAGCGCCTCAGTTTCGAGCCGCTGGGAATACCGCGCGAACTCGTTCTGCCAGAACGCCTTGATGACCGGATCCTTCAAATTCATGACGATTTTTTTCCGGTACTCCGGCTCGGCGAACATGCGAAGAATGCCGAGCAGCGTCGAATTCGGAAATTCGAGGAGTGCGAGCAGCGTGTTGTTCAGAATGTATTCCATACGGGCAGACCAGGCATCGATCCAAATCTTCTTGAACACGCTCATGATGCCCGACGCCACGAGGTGCCGGTATTCAGTGCCGACCTGCTCCATTGGATTGAAAGCGAGCGGATGCTCGAGGTCGGACGGGTCGAAATAGATGACGTCGCCGAGCCGTTCTTCGGGGACGAAATCCAGCATCTTCTCGGCGAATTCACCGTGCGGATCGATTACCGCGATCCCCTTGCCGGACCGGATGTCGGCGATCGCCATGTTCTCGAGGAGCGTCGATTTGCCGACGCCGGTTTTTCCGACGACATACAAGTGCCGCCGCCGATCGTCGAGCTTGATGCCAAACTTCTTATCGCGGTTTCCCCGGAAATTGTGGAAGCCGATTGGCGTTATGTCGTGATTCGATTCAAATGCCATGGTTGCGATCGGGTTTGCGTTCCGCTTCCGTTAATCGAACTCCCCCTCCTCGACTATCGGAAGCGAGGCCGGCGGGGCGCCCTTCTTTGATTCGACTTTTTCAAGCTCGGTCGTCGTGACGCCGGTGAGCGGATAATGGTAAAGCGTCGCGAGCTCTTCGATATTCAAAATCGGCGCGTGGTGGCTGTGCGCCAGATGGACGTATCGTTCATAGAGGATGCGCTTCCGGTAATTCGATTTCAAATTCTTGAATATGCCGTAAAGGCCGAACGGGCGGATAGCCCTGTCGGGGCGAAGGGCATTCAGCGTCTGCGTATTGAACTGCCGGAGATAACTCAAAGCCAAATAAACATTCGCCATAAGGCCTCCCGGCGTCTCACCGCGGCGCTCAATAGTCACGAACCGGACCGTCGCATCGAATGCCAGTTTGCTGATCTTGTTACTGATTCCCTCGGCCGCGTCTTTCTGCGTCGCCGAAAGCATGAACCGAGGCATCCTCGCATCTTTCTCCCCGTGTTTTTTCACTTCGGTTCCGGGATGCAC
>JAJXYP010000054.1 GCA_021780545.1 bacterium | reverse complement strand
TCCCTGATCGCGGCAAGCGGGCCGCTTTGCGGCTGGGATTCCATACGATTTGAAACAACGATATTTTTTAAAGTATACCACGCAAAGCCGGGCGGACAAAGAAAAGCCGCGCCGGGAGGCGCGGCTTTTCAAAAACATAATTCCCGGAAAAAATCGGGGGGCAACCCTACGCGGCGCACATGCGGCAATTCTTCTTGTGCGTTACCGCCTCATAAATCGCGGCCAATCCGACAAGAACATAGACTATCTGAGCCCAAACACTCGTTCCAAAAATGGCGCTGACCAGATTCCATCCGAACGCAACCAGAAGCCAGTTGAGGCCGCCAATCACGAGCAGGATGAATGCGATCATGTGAAGTGCTTTCATGATTTTACTATGAATATGCTTCTTATGATTCGACCTTTGCCATAATTCTATTATACCACAATCCCGCGCCCGCGGAGCGACGCACTATCCGGCGCCAAGTTCCGCCAATTTCGCGTTCATCATCACTTCCACGTCTCCATTAGCCTTATCGACGGCTTTCTGAATGCGGTCTTTTGCTTTGAACGCTTCATCTTCGGTAACCTCTTTCTTCCCTTCCGCGTCCCGCAGCCGTTTCATGATTTCATCCCGCCGGCCGCGCACCTGAATACGCGCAGCCTCGGCCGTTTTTTTTACGAGCTTCGTTATTTCCTCGCGCCGCTCGTCGCCGAGAGGCGATAAAGTCGCGCGGATGTTCAATCCTTCGTTTGAAACCGTGAGGCCGAGGTGCGCGCTCTCGATGGCCTTCACGATCGCGGCGACGGCTTCCTGGTCCCAGAGAGATATCTGAATCGTCCGCGGCGGAAGAACCGACAACGAACCGAGTTCCCTGATGCTGATCTGCTGGCCATACATATTGATTTTGATATCCTGCACCATTTCCGGCGACGGCCGGTTGCTGCGGACCGCGCCGAGATCCTGCTTGAGTTTGCCGGTCACGCCCGCAAGCGCGGTTTCAAGGTCTTTCAGAATTACATCGGATGCCGCCATAATGATTCCGATTATAGCATGAGCGCCTCGAGCTGCAAACGCGGATTGAGCGCAAAACGGGTTTCGCGCTCATAAAGACGGAGGGCGCGATGCCATCGTTCGCGTTCCTGGGCGGTCGGCGGCTTCGCCCCCGGTCCCCGCGCGATGCCCCATGCGAGGATTATTACCACCGCGTCGAGAAATCTCCGGAAATCGAAATCTTCCGGCTCGATGATCTTCTTGATGACATCGCGGCGCGACACAGCCGGCGCGGCGAGAAACCGAGCGGCGAGATCCAGCCGGCCCCGCAATTCTCCGTCGCTCGCGAGCCGTATCGCGAGACCCGGCTTCCCGAATGCCCGCATGGCGGCGTCCCGGGCCGATTTTTCTTCGATGTCCCGGGTCAGCAGCCACTCGGCAATGGCGCCTCCGGATACTGTTCCAAAATAAATCGAGGGCAGACGCGACCGTATCGTCGCCAAAATTCCCTCCGGATCGGAGGCGACAAGAATAAGGAGCGACGACGCCGGCGGCTCCTCCGCGATTTTGAGAAGCGCGTTCTGCGCCTCTACCGTCATCAAATGGGCGTCGTCGATGACAAGCGTCCGGCGCGGACTTATCCCCGGCATCTGCCACAAAAACCGCTGCGCCTCCCGAACCGCGTCGATGCCGATCGATGAAACGCCCGACGGACAACCGATTTCAAGGTAGTCGACGAGGATCGCTTCGGACGCCGCCTGCCGCGGCGGCATCATCGCCGGAGCCAAACTTTCAAGCCGCTCCGCTATTGCACGCGCAACGGTCCGCTTTCCGACCATGTCGGGTCCAAAAAAAATATAACCGTGCCCGAGCGACCCGCGATCGGCAAGATCGGCCAACTCCCCCAATACCGTTTCATGGCCTACCATCATGTCTCGATTATAACAGATCGGCACAGCGGCTACTTTACGCGCCGGACCTCAGCAGAGGCAAAGATAGCGTAAACGTACTTCCCTTCCCCTCTCCCGGCGACGACGCCGAGAGGCGACCCCCGTGCGCTTCCGCGATTTTCCGCGCGATATAGAGCCCCAGTCCCGTGCCCAAAATCTGCTGCTTGATCCGCTCGTCGCGGATGAATTCTTCAAAGAGATGCGGCACGAGCGACTCCGGGATGCCGACGCCGGAATCCGCCACCGACACCTCGGCGCGATCGCCCCGGATCGCGGCGGCGAGCCGAACCGATCCCGACGGCGTGTACTTGATCGCGTTGTCAACCAGATTCTGCACGACCTGCTTCAGCTTCGCCCCGTCCGCATTGACCGCAATCTGTCCCCCGCCTTCGGGCGGAACGAAATCGAAAACCAGATGCTTCGCCGCCGCAAGCGGCCGCATCAGTTCGTACACCTCCGAAACGAGCTTCAGCAAATCTGTTCGCGCAAACTGGTAATCCATCTTCCCTTCGTCCACCTTCCGGAGATCGAGCAATGTGTTCACGAGGCCAATAAGCTCGTCCGCCGAGTTTCGCATCTTTTCCACCGCGTCCTTCACCTTGTCGGACACCGCCCCGTAAAGACCGTCCGTGATAAGCGACGCAAATCCCTTAATGGCCGCGAGCGGCGAACGAATTTGATGCGATGCAAGCGACAAGAGTTGGGATTTGAAGCGGGAGAGGTCTTCAAGCTGGGCGTTCTTCTGTTCCAGTTCGCGGTCAAGCAATTCCAACTGCCGACGGACCTCGATCTCGCGCCGCACGCTCCGGATAAGGAGCAATGAAAAGAGGAGCACGAAAAGAAAGATGGTGCCGCGCAGAATACGTTCGGAAATGGTTGCGGCGCCAAGCACCTCGAACAGAGTCGCTACCGCAAGAAAGAACGCGAGTATTTCCGTGGAAATGATTTCGATGTTCAGCAGGTGATAGCGGAAAATCGAATATGACGTAAGCGCAATGAACGGAAAAATGAAAACGGCGCCATACTGGATAAAACGAGTGTCGCCGAAGAATGCCGGGAGGATGAAGTTGTAAACGATATGAAGCGTAAAGGTAATCAGCGCGCCGACAAGAACGAAGAGAACCTGTTTTTTTTGCTGCGGCGACAACGCGCCCCGCTTCCATCGCCGGAACAAAAACACCGGCCCGGCGACGATGGATCCCACGACAAAAAGGCCGAAAAGATAGACGCCGAACCCGTTCGACGCTCCCGCGATGCGCCCGGTTGAAGCGGAAAGCACAACTCGATCAAAAACGAACGGGGTCAACGTCAGCAGCGCGACAACCGCCGCCGCGGGAATAAGACCGTACCGATATATCCGACCGGTTGAAATTTGTTCCTGCGGAAAAACATAAAATAGTTTAAAGATGAAAAAGGCATACCATACCGCAAAAAACGCATGAAGTCGCAGCAGCCAAGTGATTTGAGCCGCCCCGCCCGGCTGCTGGTACGCATAGTTGAAGAAGCTCCAGAGAACCGCCGCTATGCCAAACCAGAAAACGGTCCGGTTAGTGATGCTCTTCCGGTTATTAAGCAGCGTGGCAAACCCCAATATAGCGATGCCCGCGATCGCCGTGCCGACAAAAACGAGGTCGATATTGTCCAAGCCGGAAAATATCATAACGTATGCATCCAGTATAACACTAGCCCTCGAACCGAACCTGCGCCGGCAGCTTAATCGAACGCGCCGTCGGCTCTCCGCCGTTGCCGATGCGCAGCACGGCGACGATCGTCGCCGTGCCGCTGCCAGCGGCCGCGGTAATGGCCTGGTACGCCGCCTCAATCTCCGTCCGCTCCCGCGGCGCAAAGATCACATCGTCGCGCGCGGCAATCCGCTGAGCCATAAAAAGCACGCCGGTGAGCGGATGCGCCGAAAGACCGAACGCTGTTGCCTGGAGCCATAGTCGTTCCATTAAGCGGCCGGCGGCGAGATACGACGCATCGCCGTCCCCGCCTACCGCGATCGCCGCCATGAGCGGCGTCGCCGCGTATGTTCTGGCGTCGGTTTCGGCGATTTTCACCGCAGCGCCGAAACGATTCGCCGCGCGCATCACGCTCCACGAACCCAGCATCTTCACCGCCGCCCGCGGCGCGGACAATTCCATCGTCGGAAAATAAAGCCCGCCGCCATGCCGCTGTTCCTCGCTTTCGGACCAGACAATTTCCCGGAACATCAGAGCGTGCAACTTGCGGTTGGCGAACATCACTGATTCATTGACCGCCGAAGCATTCGCAATCGCTCCGATAGCTGAGGGGTCCTCCACGAAGAATACCTTCGCGCCGCCGTTATCACCTCCCTGTTTTCCGTTGGCGTCCCCCGCTGCAACGGCAAAAAGCTGGCGGCGAACTGTTTCGGAAATAGCGCCGAAATACGGCTTGCGGTTCGTACATCTCTCGAAAATCGCCTGATACAGCGGTTCCAACCCGGACTGCCCGGCCAAAGGACTAAGCGTTATGACGGCTGTAACATGCGGCCGCGACGCATCGGGAAACAAATCTAAATCCGCTTCGTATCCGTTCGCCCGGGCGGCAATCGCGATATTCTCAAGCAGTGCGCCGTGCGCCAGCCACGTCCCTCGATTCCGAAAATTGAGCACGGGATGATCCCGCTCCGGCAAACCAATAACGGCGATCCGGTTACCCACGACTTCAAATTGCCAGGGCTGCGAATTACTCCCCGATGGAGCGCGGGCGCCCGCAGCCAGTATTTTTTCAATGATTTCCCGGGAAACGGCAGCCTGCATCGACGTCATGACGAACGGCGCATTTTCATGATAAAGCGAAAAAATGCCGCCTTCCGGGAAAACCATTTCAAGCGGTAGCCGGATTCGAAAATGGCGTCAGGATTCACCGAGTACCGTCCCGAACGGATGGTCGAATCACCGTTCACGATCCGGCGCCCCAGCGCCGCGATGAGTGATCCGCACATGTTCGCCGCCGTTCCAAGCTGCGGCCAGGAATAGAGTGTTTTTCCGACTTCGGCAACTGATTCCAGCATGCGGGGAACCACCAGATTAGCCCCGGCAATTTTTCCGGCGACTTTCGGAAGATCCTTCGGCGGCATGGCCTTCAACGTCTCCGCCGTAATCCCCCGCACCAAACCGTTCAGCACCGGGAGCCGGGGTTCGACGTCGTACCGCTCCACATCCACGATGACCCCGTCCCCGTTGTCAGTCGCCATCACGACCGGAATCCGGCGTTCCCGCGCGAGCTCCCGGGAGCGCAACTTCCAATATGGATGATCCATTTCTTCGACGACCAATCCGGCTCCTTCGAGAATCGCATCGGCGTTTTCCGCCGTGATACCGTCAGGAAACAAAACGAGGTCGGCATACGGATTGATTTCGTAAATCTGCCGGGCGACAGCCACCACCTTGGGAAGGCCGACGGCATGGAAGCCGACTCTGATTCGGTTCAGATTGTCTCCCGATAAAATATCCGGATCGGCCAGCTTCATGTGTTTCGCGCCGCCCGTCATCGCGGTCACGATAGCTCCGTGGCTGCCGACGCTCATGCCGAGAAACACAACCGTTGCTTCATAAAACCGTTTTTGTTCTTCCGCGGTCACCAGATTCTTGTTCCGTCCGGTCCGCAGCTCCAGGTGCAATTCTTCCGGAAAGTAACGGACGCAGGCGTTAATCCAGGGAAAATGAAACCACGCGCCAAACTTTTCTCCCAACATCGACTTCCGGAATGCTTCGAGCTCGGGTCCGTACTGTTTGTCGAAACGGTACTTGGGATTCCTCAATAAAAACAGTTCCTCCAGGTTCCGGCTGGTTTCATCTATAATCGCGCAATCCGGATGCCCGCGGCGGAACGCCTCAAGTTCACCGTCCGGCACCGGGACCGGCTTCCAGGGAATCGATGTGATCAGTTCGGCGGCGTTCATTGGCGTTCGACCCATTTTTGTTTTACGCCGGGACGGAAATGACGCGGATCTTCAGCCGGCCAAAATGTGAATCGAATGATCCTATCTCCATCCAGAAAAGTGTCGCTTCCGCCGCCGGGACCATTCGTCCGCTCCCGTATAGTGCGCAACATCCGGCCATGAAGCTCTTCGACGAGCGTCCGTCGGACCGCCCGGACCGAACGGCCCTTCTTCAGTTCGACGTTCATTTCGAGATACTGATTCTGCGTCTGATCGAACCGCGTCGCCATCTCGAATTTTCCGGTAAACCACCCCCGGAACCGCGGCTGGAAAAACACATCCCGGAACATCTCCGGATAAAGGTCGCGCAGGCGGAACTTGATCGCAAAATCGTTCCGCTCGTACACCGCAACAAACGGCAGTTCGTAGAAATATTTTTTCAGTCCGGCGCGGTGCGCGGAACGGTCGAAATCGATACCCGCCGACGAAAACATTTTACGCAATTCATCCATCGAGAATACCCGTCCGTTATCACCCGGCGAATAGCGAATCAGCGGCAGGACGCTGTTGCCCGTCACCAAAATAGTTCCTCCGGGAGATTCAAAGTGCATAAATTGAGGATTGTATTGCGCGAGCGTCGGCAGCATCCGGGCATCGCCAAAAAGAGCGCGCAGCGCCGGTCGATGCCGAACCGCCTCCCTGCGCGCAAAAATCGAAGTCGGCGTTTCCCACGCCATCGCCCCGATATCCGCCGTGCCATAAATATTGAGAAAATCAAGGCGCGGGTCCGCCACTCCCGCCTGTTCCGCCAGATAATCGCGGAACACCTCCGAGTATGCTTCGGCGGCGCTCAAAATCCGCACGCGAAGTTTGCGCACGGCGATGCCGGACGCCTGCGCTTCATCAATCACATCCTTCACGAACGGCGGATATCCGACCAGAATCGTCTGTGAAAAATGCGGCGCCAGCCGGCGCAATACGTTCAGGATTTCCGGCTTATTAATGCCCGGCGTGACAATCGAAACCGGATAGGCCATCCGCGCTGCGGCCATTTCGAACGCGCGATAGGTAAGTAAACCGCCGATCCAGACACCCATGCCGAAACCGATAATAACGAGCGTCGGCCCCCTGCGCCCGTCCCGCCAGCCGTTCTCAAGGAACAACTGGAGAAGAGTCGAATATTCCCATTCGAGTGATTCGCTGCGCGGAAAGTAAAACGGTTCTCCGGTAGATCCGGAGGTTGCGGTAAAAACCAGCGGACGCTTGAGCGTCCCATCCCAGCACAGTTTTTCGAGCGGGTACTGGCGCAAATAATTCTGCTTGTCGGTGGAAGGGACGCTCTCTAAATCCGCACGGGATTTTATCTTGTCCGCATTAATGCGATGCTTCTTCAAAAAATCACGGTATGCAGGAACACGCCGCGAGGCGTCCCGAAAAACGGCGAGCGCCCGGCGCTCCCCCGAGCGCTTCCAAAACGCCGCGCCAGCCGTCCGGATCAAGCGGATCATTTTCCGCGCCTCCGCATCAAGGTTGCGATGGCTCATGCAAGTACAATACTAGTATAGCAGATCAAGCCAGCCGCTGCGCGGCGGCCGCCTCAAGAATTTTTGCGCCCAGCGCATCCGCGATTTCGCTCGGCGATTTGCCCTGTTCGCGCGAAAGCGCCACGATACGCCGGACCGTGCCGCCTATCGCAGCCGTGCGGCGCAGCACCCTATCGCGCGAATACCCGTCGCGGGAAAGTTCGTCAACGACATCGATCAGTCCTCCGGCGTTGGCAACATAGTCCGGAATATAGAGTATACCCCTGCCGTAAAGCAGGCGGGCGCTCTCATCCGATGCAAGCTGGTTATTGGCGCCGCCGCAGACAATATAGCAGCGCAATTCCGAAATCATCCGTTCCGCAATAACGCCGCCCAGGGCATTCGGACTGAACACGTCGGCATCCTGGCGATGAATATCCTCTGCATTCACAATCCGCAGTCCGGGAAATTCGCGCACCGCCGCCGCAACCGCGGCGGGATTAATATCGGCAGCAATCAACCGCCCGCCGGCGCCGGAAACCAGCCGGGCCAATCCGAGACCGACCTTGCCAAGACCCTGAATCGCCACCGAAACGTCGCGCCATGCGCGGCCGGGCCGCGCTTCATCAATCGCCGCCGCCATCGCATGAAACACGCCGAGCGACGCCCAAGGACCGGGATCCCCAGCCATCGTTTCCCGGCCGATGATAAATGATGAATGTTCCGCAAGCGCCGTCACATCGGCCTGATCAATCCCAACATCTTCGCCCGTATAAAACGCCCCCCGCAGAGCGTTGATCCGTTCCGCATATTCCCGCAGCATCGCCCCGGACTTCGGCTGACGCGAGTCAGCCATGATAACCGCCTTTCCGCCGCCGTACGGCACGCCAGCCAACGCGCATTTATAACTCATGGCGCGCGAAAGCCGCAGGACATCGCGCACTGCCTCCTCCTCGCTCGCGTAATGCCAATACCGGGTGCCTCCCACCGCCGGACCAGCGGCCGTACTGTGGATCGCGATGAATCCCAGCAGTCCCGAAGCGGGATCGCTCATGCGGAACACGCCTTCGTGGCGATCGAATTCCGGAAACCGGTCCGCCCCCGAAACCGACTCCCATGCGCGTTCCGCGTTTGCCATGCTTCTTATTTAGCGAGGCCGCCCCGCGTTCTCGATTAAACGGCGAGCCCGGTCGCCAATGGTTGCGAAATCGTTCGTTTTGTCGATTATTGAAACGTCGGCCAGTATGCGGCGCCGGTCTTCCTTTTTCCCGCCGAACTCCGCCCAGGGATCGTGCAAGCTCGTGAGGAAAGCAAACGGAATGCCGGCGGTCGCCGGATTGGCACGAAGCGCAAACGCAAGGTCCCAGCCGCTCCGCCCCGGCGGCATGGAAACATCGCTCAACACGAGATCGGGATGCTGCTCTCCGGCAATCCGGATAGCTTCGTCGGCGGATGAGGCCTCAACGACGCGCATTCCCGCCGCCGAAAGCCGCAAGGATAGGATTTCCCGGAATGCCGCCTCATCGTCCACAACAAGCACCAACGGGCCCGAGACCTGCGTTTCGGTATCCATGCGCCTTCCGGTTAGTTTCTCAGGATGGTTCCTACGGCTTCGACGATTCGATCTAAATCATCGGTCTTCCTGATGTATCCCTCGAATCCGAACGCTTTCGTAAACTGTTCATCGATTTCCTGCCGGATGGACGACGGATCACCCAAACTTGTCAGAAACACGATTTTGGTTCCGGCGAGCGCCGGATCATCTTTAATCATCTGAGCCGCCTTTGTCCCTTCCATACCTCCCATTTTCACGTCCATTAAGACAAGCGCCGGTTTCAGCGTTTTCGCTTTTTCGATTCCCTGTTCGCCGCTTTCCACTGATTCAATGCGATAACCGGCCGCCGTAAGTTTTGTGCTGAAAATCTCCCGGAATGAGGCCTCGTCGTCCACGATCAGAATAAGTTGGGAAACATCACTCATCGTATGACTATTATAGCATATCCTTCGGCGGATGCACCAATAACTCGCGCGATTT
>JAJXYP010000069.1 GCA_021780545.1 bacterium | reverse complement strand
GTATATGCTACAATGGTCATATGCGCAAATTGCTCGCCGCGAACTGGAAGGAAAATCCGGGCTCTGAAGCGCGCGCCCGGGCGCTTTTCCATGCCGTGGCGGAGAAATTGACGGAAAGTCATAGCCGTTCAGCCGCCGAAGCGGTTATCTGTCCGCCTGATATATATCTCGATGCGATAGCCGGCGAATACCGGAAATTGAATCGGACGGCAAAAAGAGGACTGTCGATCGGCGCTCAGGATGTTTTCTGGGAAGAGCGGGGAGCGTTCACGGGCGAGGTTGGTCCCGCCATGCTGCAGCGGCTTGGCATCCGATACGTAATTGTCGGCCACTCGGAACGGCGTCGGTATCTTCATGAAACCGATGCGATGGTGAACCGTAAGATCACTCGCGCCCTGCGGGACGGTTTACGGGTTATTCTGTGCGTCGGCGAACCCGCCGCGGTACGGAGCAAGGGGATTGCCGCCGCTCGTCGCTTTGTTAAAAATCAGATTAAAAAGGGTTTGACGGGCGTCGAGCGTCATGGCAGCCGTTTTCCGATCGGCGGCTTCGCGGTCGCCTATGAGCCGATTTGGGCTATCGGCACCGGGAAAAGCGATAATCCGAAGGATGCCGCCGAAATGGCGCGTTTTATTAGGCGGGAGCTGCCGCGCGGCTGGGGGAGCCGGACGAGGATCCTCTACGGAGGGTCGGTCGATAGCGGCAACGTGCTCGATTTTGTAGAATATAATGAGGTCGATGGTGCCTTGGTCGGAGGCGCCAGCCTGCGGGCGGGCGAATTCGGCGCGATGGTCGCAAAGGTCGGCGGCCGCCGTTTGCTTCGCCGCCAGAGACAATAAATCAATCTAACCATTATGCAATCGCCAAATTCCATGAAATTATTTTGGGGTTTTATGATCGCGCTGATCGCGGTCGTTATTCTCTTCGTGCTTGGTTTTGCCATGCCGGCGGCAACGGCATGGGAGCGTTCGTTTGCTCCGGCGAGAACGGTGACGGTTTCGGCGGAAGGCAAAACGGTGGCGACGCCGGACGAAGCGGATATTACGTTCTCCATCGTGACCCAGGGCCAAAGCCCGTCGGCGCTTTCGGATAACAATAATTCGAAGATGGCAGCCGTGCTGCAGTTTGTCGCTTCGCAGGGGATCGCTTCGAGCGACGTGGCGACCGTCGGCTATAACCTCCAGCCCAACTACCAGTGGGATAAAAATTCCCAACGGAATTACATCACGGGCTATACGCTGACGCAGACCGTGCGCGTTAAGATTCGCGATTTGAGCAAGGTTGCGCCGGTGCTCGGCGGCCTTGCGCCGCTCGGCGTGAACCAGATCGGTTCGGTTAATTACACGTTCCAGAATCCGGATGCTTTTGTCGCCATTGCCCGGACCGATGCGATGATGAAGGCCCAGGAGGAAGCGGCGCAGATGGCCGCCGAATCGGGCGCGATGCTCGGGCCCGTCGTGACGGTCAGCGAATCGCGGTATATTCCGGTGCCGCAGCCGGCTTATCAGGCGCTCGGCATGGGCATGGCTGCGACGGCGGTTCTGCCGCCGGTAACGGCTGGAACGCAGGAGGTGACTGATAACGTAACGGTTGTCTACGGGTTGCGGTAATATGCCGAACATTTCGCGCCGGGATTTGACGAGCGTGATCTCTATAGGAGCCGCGGTGGGGCTTCTCATTCAGCTGATGCTTGCCAACAATCTTCCGGCGCGGGATGCGGCGTTCCTGTCGCTTCCGGCGCGGATCGGCATTTTCTGTTTCTTCCTGCTCCTGGCGCCCTTCGCGCTCTGGGTCGCCAAAGCGATTTCGGGTTTATTTCGGGGCGTGTACCAGTTTGCGCAATTTGCCGCAGTGGGGACGTTGAACAGTTTTATCGACGTCGGCGTACTCAATGCGGAACTGTACCTTTTTGCCGGAGGCGGCCCGGTTGGCAATCTCCCGTACGCGCTGTTTAAGGGAATATCGTTTCTTTTCGCGACGACGAACAGTTTCTTCTGGAACAAATATTGGACGTTCGACTCGCGCGGGAAGGCGCATGCGGGACAGGTGACGGGATTCTACGGAGTCGCCTTTGTCGGATGGATTCTGAATGTCGGTAGCGCGACATTCACGAAAGCGCTCGGGCCGGCATCATCTCATGTCTGGGCCGGAGTCGTGGCGCCGCTCGTCGGCATCGCCGTTTCCTTTGCGTGGGATTTCGCGGGTTATAAGTATTTCGTGTTCGGGCCGGAAAAAACGTAATATCAACCAATTACCAAATCAAATTATGTATCCGCTCTATTTCCTGTATGATCAGTGGCCGGTTCTCCTGCTGCGTCTGGCGCTTGGCGTCATCCTTGTCGTTCATGGCTGGCCGAAGCTTCGCAACCTGGGGCAGAATGCCAAAAATTTCTCCGGCATGGGGTTCCGTCCGGGATGGCTCTTCGGCACTATCGCGGCTATTCTCGAATTTTTCGGGGGCATCGGTCTGGCGCTTGGCTTGATGACCACGCTCATCGCGCTGTTCGTTTCGCTCGAATTTCTCGTTATTCTTTTCTGGCGCTGGGTGAAGCGGATGCCTTTCGTCGGGGGATGGGAATTCGACCTGCTGATATTTGCGGCGGCAATCTCGCTGTTTGCGCTCGGCGCCGGCGCGTATTCGCTTGACCGCGTCTGGTTCGGGGTCTTATAGTTCCGGCATGCGCTGGTACGAGACGATCCCCGGCATCTTAACCTGGGCCACGTTGGTCGGCATGGTCGTGTTTTCTTGGGCTTTGCCGGTCTGGGTTTCGATTTTCATCATTCTTTTCGATACGTACTGGCTCCTTAAAACGGTATTTTTGTCGTTTCACCTGCGGGCGGCGTTTACGGCCATGCGGGCAAATCTCAAAGAAAATTGGCTTGCCAAGCTGCGTTCGCCGGCGGCTGCGGGATGGGAAGACCTGTACCATCTTGTCATTCTGCCAATGTACAACGAGCCTCACGACGTTGTCCGGGAAAGTTTCGAGAGTCTGATTCGGGCGAATTATCCAAAGGAGAAATTACTGGTTGTCCTTGCTCTCGAGGGCCGCGCCGGCGCGGCGGCTCGTGAAACAGGCGATCGGATTGCGTCCGAGTACGGCGATTCATTCGGCGCGTTTCTGGTGACGGTTCATCCGCCCGATCGCGCGGGCGAGATTCCCGGCAAGGGATCGAATGAGGCATGGGCGGGTGCGGAGGCAAAGCGGGAGATCATCGATTCGCGGGGGATATCGTACACGGACGTTTTGGTTTCGGTTTTCGACGTCGACACGCAGATTTTTCCGGATTATTTCGCGCGGTTGGCGTACGTGTTCCGCACCGCCCCGAATCCGCTCAGGGCGATCTATCAGCCCATTCCACTCTTTAACAACAACGTTTACGAGGCGCCTGCCTTGGCCCGCGTTGTTTCGTTTTCCTGCACATTTTGGCAGATGATGCAGCAATCGCGTCCGGAGCGACTGACGTCGTTTTCTTCGCAGGCAATACCATTCCAGACGCTCCTCGACATCGGCTACTGGCAGCGGGATATCGTGTCGGAGGATTCCCGGATTTTCTGGCAGGGTTATTTCCGGTATCACGGCGATTTCCGGGTCGAGCCGCTGCTTTTTCCGGTATCCATGGATGCGCCGGTCGCGCCGACGTTCTGGGGCGCGATGGGGAATATCTATAAACAGCAGCGGCGCTGGGCCTGGGGATCCGAGAACGTGCCGTATTTGCTCGACGGCTTTGCAAAAGATAAAACGATTCCCCGCCGGAAACGGTGGTATTGGATCTTTAACGCGCTTGAGGGGTACCATTCATGGGCGACCAATTCACTCTTGATTTTCGCGCTCGGTTGGCTCCCTCTTTTCCTTGGCGGGCGGCGTTTCAACGCGACCCTTCTCTCTTATAATCTTCCGCACATCACCCGTTTCATCATCACGCTTTCCATGATTGGCGTAGCGAGCTCGGCTATTCTCGCCGTTCTGCTTCTGCCGCCGAAGCGGGGCGGTATTTCCGCGGGGGATTATGCCGTTTATCTGCTCCAGTGGGTTTTGATGCCGCTTACGCTCATTATATTCGGCGCGATTCCGGGTATCGAAGCGCAGACGCGTCTCATGCTCGGCGGTCGCTACCGTCTCGGGTTTTGGGTTACGCCCAAGGCGCGGATGGCCGCGGATCAGGCCTGATGATCGGGTTGTGGATTGCCGCCGCCCGCGGCGGAGTATAATGAGCATATGGCCCTTGTCGATGAGATCAAAGAATTTTTGCATGGCGATGTTTCCGCGGATGATGCAACGCTCGAAAAGTTCAGTCGGGATTATTCCATTTTTAAAGTAAAACCGGCGGCCGTTGTTTTTCCGAAAGATGTCGATGACGTGAGGCGGCTGGTTTCGTTTGCGGCGAAGAAGAAGGCGGCCGGCGAGCCGATATCGCTTACCGGCCGGTCGGCGGGAACGGATATGACGGGCGGTCCGCTTACCCAGTCGATTGTCGTTTCGTTCACGAAATATTTCAATCACGTGCTTGAGATCGGCGCAGACGAGGTGCGCGTTGAGCCCGGCGTTTATTTCCGCGACTTCGAAAAACAACTCTCGGCTCGCGGCTTGCTCTACCCCGCATTCCCGGCTTCAAAAGATCTGTGCGCGCTCGGCGGCATGGTGAATAACAACTCCGGCGGCGAGAAGACGCTTGCGTACGGCAAAACCGAGGATTACGTCCGGGCGCTCAATGTGGTCTTGTCGGACGGCGAATTGCACACAATCTGGCCACTCTCGGGGCCTGCGCTCGAGGCGAAGCTCCGCGAGGAAACGTTCGAGGGGGATATCTACCGCCGGATCAAGTCCCTTATTGACGCTCATTATGAGGCGATCATGAAGGCGAAGCCGGACGTTTCAAAAAACTCCGCCGGCTATTATCTCTGGAATGTCTGGGACCGCGACCGCGGAGTATTCGACCTCACGAAACTGATCGTCGGTTCGCAGGGGACGCTCGGTCTCCTTACGGAGGCAAAACTCGGCCTGGTCCCGGCCAAGAAGCATTCGCGCCTTGCGGTCATCTTTTTGAAGACGCTTGATCCGGTGGGCGATCTGGTCGAGGAGGTTTTAAAATTCAAGCCGGAAAGCATTGAATCGTACGACGATAAAACGATTGAGGTTGCCGTGAAGCTGTGGCGGCAGGTGCTTGGGGCGATGAAGGGCAATATCCTGAAGCTTGCGTGGCAGTTCATTCCGGAGGCCTTCATGGTGCTCACGGGCGGCATGCCGAAGATGATCATGCTGGTTGAGCTGACGGGCGATGACGAGCCGCAGCTGAACGCCAAACTGGCCGATCTCGGCGCGGCGGTGCGAAAATTCGCCGCAGGATATGCGGCGTCGCGCCATGCCCCCGCCGGCATCCAGGTGCACCTGTTGAAAAAGGAAAGCGATGAGGGAAAGTACTGGACCATCCGCCGCCAGAGCTTTGCGCTGCTTCATAACAACACCACCGGAAAAGATACGGCGCCTTTCATCGACGATTTTGTCATTCAACCAAAGTACATGAGTGAAGTTTTGCCGAAGGTGAACGCGATTCTCGACCGCTACCGGGACGACCTCATTTATACGATCGCCGGCCATCCGGGAAATGGCAATTTTCACATCATTCCGCTCATGGATCTCAAAGATCCGCGGGTGCGCGGCCTCATCCCGAAAATATCGGAGGAGGTGTACCAGCTGGTGTTTCAATACCATGGTTCGATCACCGGCGAACACAATGACGGTCTGATTCGCACGCCGTATCTCGAGGAAATGTACGGCGCGGAAATCGTCGGGCTGTTCCGCGAAGTGAAAAACATCTTTGATCCGCTTGGTATTTTCAACCCGGGCAAGAAAGTGGGAGGCAACCTGGAGTACAGCATCGAACACATCACACCGACGACATAACGCGGCCGCGAAACCGGCGCGGGTGCGGCAACGCCGCCGCCGCCCGTTAGAGATGGTAGATGAATATCGAAGTTCCAACCCGATAGTCTGGCGCCGGCACGTTCCCCATCGTATCTGCGGGCCAGCCGGCGCCGGTCGATGACGCCGGTCGCAGGGCGGTGAGCCAGGAGAAGGTGTTGCTTGCGTTGCGCGTCTGGCCTGGACCGAGCGGCTGGATGCCGTTTTGGAGTATGTCAATTGAAACGGCGAACCAATGGATGCCGTGATCGGCGGGATTCCCTTTCGCTGACGACCAGTCGATTTCGCGCGAGCCGAGCTCGTAATGGGGATTTCCGCCGCCGAAATAGTCGACGGCAATCAGGTTGATTTCCGGATGGGCTTCGACGAACGCCTTCAGGCGCAGGAGATCTTGCCCCCAGTCATAATTGGAATCGGTGACGAAATGGTAACCGTTCTGGATGCCGCCCCCGAATTCATTATAGTAGGAGAGGAAATACGGGGCGGCAAAGAGCGTTTCAAGGAGGAGCCAGGCGAGCAGGATAATGAGGATGATGTATTTCGCCGCCGCCCGCGCGATCGATCGGCCGAATCGCCGGATCGATTCGTTCACGGAAGAGAAAACTGCGTTGCCGGTGGCGAGCAGGTTGATTTCCGCGAAGTGGCCTTCGAAGCTTGCGTAGGTAACCCAGCGTTTCCAGGCCCCGGCGGCCAGAATGTAGAGCAGGGGGAGGGTAGGGAGGATATGGCGGATGCCGATGTTGAGCGGCGTGTGCAAGCTGTATGCCCAGTAGAGCAGGGCGAAAAGCCCCAGCGAAAATTCGCCGAAATTTGTTTCCAGATAACCGATGACGGCCGTTAATTGTCCGTGGAAGGTCCGGTTTTGCCGGGAGCGGCGAATGATCCACCAGAGGGACAATCCGAGGCCGAAGAGGACGATGGCGAGCGTGGGGATTGGTTCTTTCAGAAGGAAGAGAACCGGGAAGTATATCCAGCCGCCGGAATCGACGACGCGGCCGAGGAAGTAGATGGTATTACCGGCATCGACCCGCTGGAGGTCCATGAGGATGCCGAGCAGATATTGCGCATATGGTCGCGTCAGGTAGTGTTTTGACATCGCGATATCGAGGTCGGCCAGGCAGCGCATGCCGTGGCACCATTGTCCCGCCGGAGTCGGACCGCCGCCGAAGGATGAAAGGAGCGCCGTTGTATCGGCGGCCTGGCGTCCGATTGGATATCCGGATGTGAAGAGGAAGTAAACTGGATAAACGACGAAGACGTAGCCGATGACAATCAGCAGGATGACGTCACGGAACCGGTGGAGGCCAGCTGCGGTGAAACGCCGGCGGATCAGAGCATCGCGGGCCCAGAGGATGACGGCGAGGAGCAGGAATAAAACGGTCACGAGCGGCGTTGAAAATTTCGTGAGCTGGCCGACGCCGAACGCGATGCCGGCCGCCCAGAGGCGGCGCGTGGTCGGGGATTCGATGAACCTGAGATAGAAAAAGAGCGAGAGGATGACGCCGAAGGCGGCGCCGACGTCCGTCGTCACATAGTGGCCGTGCGCGAGGATCGTGGGGTCAAAGGCGAAAAGGAACGCCGGCAGGAGTCCCCACCAGTCGCCGATAAGCGACCGGGCGAGGAGATATACGAGGATGATGGTGAGCACCGTGAGGAGGATGGGCATGATTCGCGCCATCCGGATGATGGCGTTTGCATCGTTGCCGGATTGGTAGAGGAATGCGGTACCCATGTCCCACTGGCCGTTGATCTCCTTCGTCCATGCCTGATTTTGGGTCGGATAGACCGGATTGAGGAAAAGCACGGGCAGCATGGCGAGTGCTTTGACGAGCGGCGGATGCTCCGGATTTAACCGGTAGTCGAGATTGTGGACGTACCCGTAGCCTGCCGGGATGTGCGCCAGTTCGTCGTCGATGGCCGAATCTGTCCGGGACGCCCAAATCATCAGCCCGAAGGAGCCGAGGCAGATTAAGGCCAGCGCCCAGCCGGCGAGGGAAGCGGAGATTCGGCGGAACATTCTTCTATTATATAAAATCGCAGCCGGTTATTCGCCGGCTGCCTTCACGATGATCTTCAGTTCCGTCTGGACGCCCTTCTTGAGGTCGAGCGGCACGGTATAGAGTCCCGGTTCTTTGATGGGATGATTGAGCGTGATGTCGATCCGTTCGGTTGTGATGACTTTGTGTTCGCGCAGCGCTTTTAGGACCGCTTCTTTGTTGACCGATCCGAAAATGGACCCGTCCTTGCCTTTTTTGAGATCAAACTGGATGCGCATGTCGCCGATTTTACGGGCAATGCCTTCGAGGTGTTTTTTGACTTCGATTTCGCGGGCATCGTGTTCCGCTTTCATCGTCTCGAGTTTTTTGAGCGCCGACGGGGTTGCCGGCTCGGCCAGCTTGTTGGGGAACAGAAAATTTCGGGCATAGCCGTCACGGACTTCTTTGATGTCAAACCGGTGGCCGATGCTCCTGACTTCGTCAAGCAGTATTACTTTCATGAGGCAGGGTTATTCGACGGTCACGAGCGTCGCCGACCGGCGGGTGCCGTCGAACTTCCGCTTCGTTTTTGCGGCAAACCGAACGACGCCGTTCTTGCCCGCATAGAGCGTGTCGTCGTCGGCGCGGATGACGCCCGTTCCCGGGAGATAGCGCGTTCCCCGCTGGCGGAGGATGATCTGGCCTACGAGCGCCCGTTGCCCGTGGTTGATTTTGACGCCGAGGCGTTTTGCGATGCTGTCGCGTCCTAATTTAGTGGAACCAATTGCTTTGGTATGTGCCATATGAAGTAGATTCTATGCTATACTGGAGGCGATGTCAACCACAAACAAGCTGGTTTTGGATATAGAAACTATCGGGGAAGATTTTGACGCCTTGGATCACGCGACCCGCGAAAATCTGACGCGGTGGATCAAGAAATCTTCCGACAACGATGAGGAATATAAGCTGGCACTTGAAGATTTGAAGAACGGTCTCGGATTTTCGCCGCTCACCGGCGAAATCGTTGCGATCGGCCTCCTCGATTACTACAAGAACGAAGGCGCGGTCTATTACCAGGCGCCAGGGCAGAAGAACGAGGAGGTCAAAGAGGATGGCGTTTCGCTGAAGCAGATGACGGAGGAAGAGATGCTTCGGAAGTTCTGGGAGCTCGCCGAGCGATACCAGGTTTTCATAACATTTAACGGTCGGGCGTTCGATATGCCATTTCTCATGATTCGGTCGGCGATTCGGGGAATCCGCCCGACAAAAGATCTGATGCGGGGGCGGTACCTCTATCAGAACAATCCCGAGGCGCTCCATATCGATCTTGCCGAACAGCTTTCGTTCTATGGCGCGGTCCGACGGAAGGGAAGTCTGCATCTTTGGTCGCGCGCGTTCGGCATTCCGAGTCCCAAGTCGGGCGGCGTGACTGGCGACGACGTCGGACCGCTCTTCAAGCAGGGGCGGTTTCTTGATATCGCGCGTTATAATATCGGCGACATTCGTGCGACGCGAGAATTATATGAGAAGTGGGAGCAGTATTTGAGTTTTTGATTGCGGAATTTTCCACAAGAGTCCTTGACGGGAAAATCGGACAGGGTATAGGATTAAATACAGTTGTAAAATCGGCGCCGGGGGAAAGAGCGGCGTCGAAATCCACACGAAGGAGAAGTTAAGTTATGGGATATTTTTGTCCCGGGAATGATCTTTGGCGAACGGTAGCGGTCGCCAAAGACAGCAAGGGGAAATTAATACTTATTACGCGGCGGGCATTTA
>JAJXYP010000067.1 GCA_021780545.1 bacterium | reverse complement strand
TTCCGACTCGTATTCCGAATGGTGCAGCGCGATGGTGATACCGCGCGCTTTCTCTTCGGGAGCGTTGTCGATCTGATCGACGGCCTCCTCTTTTTTGGCGAGACCCTTCATGTGGAGCACATGCGTGATCGCGGCGGTCAGGGTCGTCTTTCCGTGGTCAACGTGGCCAATCGTACCGATGTTGACGTGCTTCTTTGACCGATCAAATTTTTCTTTTTCTGCCATGGTTTATGGAATGGATTATTAATTTATTTTGAAATTAAGGTGGGTGTTTCTGCCTTTCCCGGAGCGGTGCGTAACCAATCGACCCGAACATCGCCCCTAGATGGGATTACTAGCGAGTGTAATTCAAACCGACTTAATTGTCAAACGGCACCCGGATATCCGCCTGTTCGCGCACCCGATCCGAGGGAAGTCCGATGGCGCTGCCATTCCCGCCAGCCGCATCTCCCGTTGAAGTCGCTTCCGTTTGAGCGCCGGCATCCGTCCGGAAACGGCCATTCAGACGCTCATTCAGAGGAAATACTGGCGGCGCCCAGAAGGTGCCTGTCGCGGTCCCTGTTGCATCTCCCAAAAACGCCGAGCCGGACGACTCTCCCCCGGTTTCGCCGTCAGAGAAAATGATCGATGTCGTAGCGGCGTCAAGCTGCGCGGCGCACCGACTGTGAAGGAAACCCGAAACGCCGCGGACGCGATACGGAGAATCGGCGAGCGCCGAAACGATATTCGCGCAAAAGCGGCTCAAATTCCCATCTCCAAGATTAGCTCCGGCGGCGCCCGCGATAGAATCACGGACATCATTGTTCAGCTGGCGCGCGAGTCCCGGGATAGCCGTGTTTGCGGGGTTTTTCTTTTGAAGATCGACGATCTCCTGGGCGCGGCGATTCGCGAAGCTTGCCTGCAACTGGATTTTTTCCTGAGCCGGAGCAATGGCCAGCTGAACGTTTTCCCCGAGCCGCTTCAGCGAATAAAGCGGGCTTGAAACGCCGACGTTCGCGGTATCGGCATAGACCGAAACACCGACCAAAATCGCCGCAATCGCTCCTGCTCCCGCGAGCGCCTTTGCCATAGCCGTAATGCCCCGCGGCGCAACCGGATAGGCACGTTCAAAAACAGCGAGGTACGCCGCCTTCGTGCTTTTCCTGAACTCACCCGATGGATCAAGCAGCCGCCGGTAGCGCCGCGGCAAAGATTCGGTTTTTTTTAAAAAATCAAGCATGTTTTAACTCTTTTTTAATCTTCTCCTTGATGCGAAGCGTCGCCACCCGGAGCGACCCTTCGGTCCGCCCGGTCAATTCCGCAATTTCGCGATATGCCATCTGAACGACGTAACGGTATTCGAAAAGCTCCCGTTCGTCAGGGGTCAGCGTTTTCAAAAATATGGTCAGTTTTTCGTATTTCATTTTTTCGTCAAGATCCTCGCCTGGAACCGCTAATGCCAGGGCTTCCGCTTCGTCATCTCCGAAGTTCGAGAACACCGCTTCCTGTTTTTTACGGTAAAAATCGACTAACATATGGCGCACCATCTGCCAGAACCAAACCGGGAACGATCCGCGGCGTTCATCGAACGCTCCAATCTTCTCGATGAGCCGGACAAAGACGTCATGGGACAAGTCTTCGGCAACCTCGCGGCGGGCGGTCCTTACGAAGAGGAAACCGAACACCTTGGGAAGCAGATTATCATAAAGCGCCGACGCTGCGCGGCGATCGCCACGCTTCATGCGAATAGCAAGACGGGTCAGGGCATCCCGGTCCGCATCATGACTTGCATCCTTGTATGGTTTTTCGGATTCCATAGAGAAATACGATTTTACCTAGGAAACGTTACTCCTGTTTTGACCGGGCGCGGCGGCGGCCTCACCAGATCGCAACGCGCTCACCCGGTTCGCGCCAGAGGCCATCCCCCTCTTTCAGGGCAAAAACCTCATAAAATTCAAGCGTGTTCGAAAGCGGGCCGTTGACGCGGTATTCCGATGGAGAGTGGGGATCGACCTGCAGCGCGAGTCGCCG
This sequence comes from bacterium, assembly GCA_021780545.1. Lineage (GTDB taxonomy): Bacteria > Patescibacteriota > Minisyncoccia > UBA6257 > 2-01-FULL-56-20 > JAJXYP01. Next base: position 7,971 of record JAJXYP010000067.1, on the reverse strand, counting down.
GTACGCCTCCCGGGCATGGCCGCGCTCGGTAACCGCATAATTGATGAAAAACATCCTGACCGCCTCCGCCCAGTCGGCCTGCGGGTCCGCCGCAAGCGCGAGGGCAAGCCCGTCCAGCGCAATCGCAATACCGCCAAGATCGGCGATGTTTTCCCCGAGGGTCAGTTTGCCGTTCACATGGACGCCCGGCAACGGTTCGTAACGGTCGAACTGATCCGCAAGCCGCGCGGCCTTAGCATCGAACCGCTCTTTATCCTCCGGCGTCCACCACCGGGATAAATTTCCGCGAGCGTCGAAAAGCGACCCCTGGTCATCAAGTCCGTGCGTCAGCTCATGCCCGATCACGGTTCCGATACCGCCAAAATTGACCGCTTCGGGCGCGGCGGGATCGAAAAATGGCGGCTGCAGAATGGCCGCCGGAAACGCAATCTCGTTAAGCGGCGGCTGATAATACGCATTTACCATCTGCGGCGGCATAAACCACTCGTCCCGGTTCACCGCCCCCCCCACCTCCCGCATCTTCCGATCGAATTCAAACGCGGTTGCGCGCATGACGTTCTCCGCATACGATTCGGCGCCGATCTCAAGCGCCGCCATATCGCGCCAGACATCCGGATAGCCGAGCTTGCGCGAAACCGCCTCGAGTTTTTCAATCGCTTTCCGTTTCGTCTCCGCCCCCATCCAGTCGAGCCGTTCGATGCGGGTTCGATAAGCCGCCGCGAGATGGTCGACCAGCTTCCGAATCTTCTGTTTGGCGTCTTCGCTAAAATGGCGCTTCACGTACTGCTTGCCGATCATCTCGTCAAGCAGATCGTTCGCCGCCCCGAGAACCCGTCGCCAAGCCGGCTTCATCTCCGTCGCGCCGCCGAACGTCCGTCCGTAAAAATCGAACGCCGCCCGCTCCATGTCTTCGGAAAGACAGCCCGCCATCCGGCGCAGAACGTGCCATTGTAGATAGGTTTTGACGCGCTCAAGGGGTACGCTTTCGAACAACCGGTCAACTTCGGCAAAAAATTTCGGCTGGCCGACAATGACGTATTCCGGTCCGTTCCCGAGACCGATGGCGTCGAAATACCGCGGCCAGTCAACCCGCGGCGCAAGCGCGGCGAGTTCCGCAAGCGTCATCTTATGGTACTGCTTCTCGACATCGCGCAATTCGACGCGAGTGAGAGACGATTGTGCGAGCGCCGTTTCAAGCTCCATGATACCGGCGGCGGCGGTCGCAGCAGCAGCCTCCCGGTCGGATTCCGCAGCTTCCGGAGAATTGATCCGCGCAAGCACCGATTGGACATATACCAGATAGTCGGCTCGAATTTTCCGGCGCGGCTCGTCATCGGCAACATAGTAATCCCGATCCGGCAATCCGAGCCCGCCCTGATAGAGATGGAGCGCAACCACCTCGCTCTTCCGCTCGTCCTGCTCCGAGGAGGGCGCCCACCAGGCACCGATGCCGATGCGGTGCAGCGATCCCAGCGCGGCAGCGAGACCGCCCAGATCGCTGATATCGTCAATCTTTCGGAAAATATCGGCGAGCGGCGCCATACCCTGACGGTTTCTCGCCTCCTGGTTCATTCCGGTCGCGTAAAAATCCCGGATTCGACGCTCATCGCGATCGAGCTCGCGGCCGGCGGAGGCGGCTGCCGTAAAATCATCGACGATTCGATGTAGTTGCTCCTCGACTTCGTTGCGCAGAACGTCAAACGATCCCCAGCGGGATTCGTCGGGTGGAATTGGGTTTTCCGCTATCCAACGCCCGTTCGCATACCGGAAAAAATCGTCTGCGGGACGGATGTCTGCGTCGAACGGATACTGATCTGCCTGCATGGCACCATCTTACCACAAATGCCCGGCTCGCCGGGATCGAAGCCCCGCCGCTCCTTCGCCGCTCTTTTAGAAACTTTTAATGCCGTTCTGATATAATAGCCATATGACTAACCATAAAAAGCCGGCGGAAGCCCGGAAAAAAGACGGGAAAGAAAACAAGGAAAACCGCGAATTCGAGCATCTCCTTTCTTCGCTTCAGGAAAAATTCGGCGAAGGCGCCATCATGAAGCTCGGCGACATCAAGAAGGTAGACGTCGACGTCGTTTCGACGGGATCGTTTTCCCTCGACGCGGCGCTCGGCGTCGGCGGTCTGCCCCGGGGTCGCATCGTCGAAATTTTCGGGCCGGAATCGAGCGGCAAAACTACGCTGGCGCTCAACGTGGTTGCCCAAGCGCAGAAGCAGGGCGGCAAAGCGGCCTTCATCGACGCGGAACACGCGATGGATCCGCAGTACGCCGCGCGGCTTGGCGTCGACATCAACGAACTCCTCATCTCCCAGCCGGACAGCGGCGAAGAGGCGCTCAATATTCTCGAAAGTCTGGTGCGTTCCGGCATGATTTCGGTGGTTGTCGTCGATTCGGTCGCGGCGCTCACGCCGCGCGCGGAACTGGAGGGTGAAATGGGGGAACAGCACGTGGGACGGCAGGCGCGGATGATGGGCCAGGCGCTCCGCAAATTAACCGCCATCGCCGCCGGCAGCAAGACCCTCATTATTTTCATCAACCAAATCCGGATGAAAATCGGCATCATGTTCGGCAATCCGGAAACGACACCCGGCGGCCGCGCACTCCCCTTCGCGGCGTCCGTCCGCATCGATATCCGACGCATTGCCCAGGTGAAAAAAGGCGATACGGTTGTCGGCAACCGCGTGAAAGCAAAAGTGGTAAAAAACAAAGTATCCCCGCCGTTCAAATCGGCGGAGTTCGACATCCTCTTCGGCGAAGGCATTTCCTATGAAGGCGACGTCCTGAACGCCGCGGTGACGCACGGAGTCGTGAAAAAATCCGGAGCGAGTTATTCTTTTGACGGCGAACGCATCGGCGCGGGGTACGAAAACGCCCGGGCAAAACTGAAAGAAAACGCGGCGCTCCTCGGGACGATTAAAGATAAAACCGCCGAAGCAATACAAGGAGGAGCCAGCGGAAACGAGAATGAGGCAGGGCCAAAAGAGGAGGAAGCATAGCGCCGACTAAATTCAACCTGCCGATGCCCTGCGGATTGCTCCGCCCCTCAGCCGCGATATTTGGCGTATAAAAACCAGCCGACCACGACCAGGGCCGCAAGGACCGCGATCAAAACGACGATCAACCACAAGTTGCCGCGGCTATCCTGGCGGGCTTTTGCCGTGGCGCTGGAAACGGGCGCCCCGAGACCGGCCACTTTTACATTTTCGAAGCCCGGCATACCGCCGCCGCCGCTCGCCACAAGCGACGCGATATCGGATCGCATCGTCCTGATTTTCACCTCTGCCGGCGGCGGAGGAGCGGTCGTAAGCGATCCCCGATTTTCCAATGCGTCAGCCATAACCCTATTGTATCACGCGACAGCGGCTTCCCGCGCAAACACGATCTATCCCGTCATCTGCTTGAGCGAAAGCCTGATTTTGCCTCCATCTTCGTCTGCGCTGATGATTTTCGCCCGGACAAAATCGCCGAGCTTCACAGCATCTTCCACGCGCTTCACGAAACCGTCGCGTAGCTCGGACACATGAATCATGCCGTCCTTGCCGCCGCCCAGATCGACGATTGCCCCGAATTCCAGGATTTTCACGACATTGCCTTCGACAATCTCCCCGATTTTGAATTCACGGGTCATCGCCTGGATAACCGCGACAGCCGCTTCCACTTTTTCAAGATCGGTTCCCGAAATGAAGACGCCGCCGTCCTCCTCGATATCGATGCCGGCGAGGCCGTATTTCTCGATCATGCCGTTAATCGTCTTGCCGCCGGGACCGATGACAAGCCCGATCCGGTCGACCGGAATCCGCAACTGGCGGATTGTCGGCACGAAAGGCGACAGCCGGGCGCGCGGCCCTTCGATGACTTTGTGCATGGCATCCAGAATCTCAAGCCGGGCAGCGCGGGCCTGCGCGAGCGTTTTCTCCACGATCTCGAGCGTCAGCCCGTCCACTTTGACGTCCATCTGCATGCCGGTTACGCCGTCTCTCGTCCCAGCAACCTTGAGATCCATATCGCCGTGATGATCTTCGGGGCCCTGGATATCCGTCAGTACTTTATAGTGATCAACATCCGACATCATGAGTCCCATCGCGATGCCGGCCGCCGGCTTCTTCAACGGGACGCCTGCGTCCATCATGGAAAGCGACGCGGCGCAGACAGTCGCCTGCGAAGATGAACCGTTCGACGACATGATTTCAGAAACGACGCGGATGGTGTACGGAAATTCCTCCTTCGACGGGATGAGCCGCTCGAGCGACTTGCGCGCGAGATTGCCGTGGCCGATTTCGCGCCTGCCCGGACCGCGGAACGTTCCCGTCTCGCCCACCGAAAACGGCGGGAAGTTGTAATGCAGCATGAACCGGCGCTTGCCGGTCGTCTCCATCGTCTCAATCATCTGTTCGGCGCCGGGCGCGGCGAGCGTCGTAACGGCGAGCGCCTGAGTATTGCCGCGGACGAACACCGCCGAACCGTGCGTGCGGGAAAAGAGCGCCACTTCGCCATCGATGCGGCGCAGTTCATCCAGCTTGCGCCCGTCGGGACGCCGGTCTTTTTCGAGAACATTTTTATGAACCAGGTCGTTGATTGCTTCTTCGAAAAGGAAATCAGCCGCTTTCCAGTTGATCGGCTTGCCGGCCGCCTCGAACGCCTCCTTGAGATGGAGCATCAGATCAGTCTTCAGAGCGCCGACGGCGCTCGCGTGTTCCATCTTCGTCGGCTGGTACACCGCATCCTCGAGCTTGCCGCCGAGATACGAGGCAACCGCCGCCGCAAGCTCCGGATCTGGAACCGCCAGCTTGACCTCGGTCTTTGACTTACCGATCTCCGCGCGAATACGCTCCTGAAAGGCAATCAGTTCGTTGATGGCTTTCTGCGCCTCCACGAATCCGGCAGCGATGTCCCCCTCCTGCGCATCGAGCCCGCCAAGCTCAATCATGTTGATGCGGTCCTTTGAACCGGACACAAACGCGTCATAGACGGGCGAATTCGCCTCGACAAACGCGTTGTCCGGATTGATCTTGAAGCCGTCCGCAAACTGGGCGATGCGGACGCCCGCCACCGGCCCGTTCCACGGGATATCGGAGATGAGAAGCGCCGTTGAAGCGCCGATGAGCCCCACGAACTCCGGATCGTTCTGTTCGTCGATCTGGAGCACGGTCACGACCACCTGAATTTCGCGCCGCAGACGGTTATCGAAAAGCGGCCGAATCGTGCGGTCAACCAGCCGTCCGGCGAGAACCGCCTCTTCCGAAGCCCGGCCTTCGCGGCGAATGAACCGGCTGCCGATTATTTTCCCGGCGGCGTAAAACTTCTCCTCGTAATCCACTTTAAGCGGCATATAATCGAGATCTATGTCCCGGCGGCCCATCACGGCCGTCGCGAGAACCACGGTCTCGCCATATTTCGCGAGCACCGCCGCGTTCGCCTGCTCGGCGAGTTCCGATACTTCGATTTCGAGCTTCTTTCCCGCGATATCAATGCTGAATGTCTTGCGATGCAACATGCGTAAGGTAATGAATGAATTGATTTTTAAATAGTATTCGACGAATGGCTTCTTCCGGTTCTATCGGTCGAGCCGCCCCTTCATAACCGCCCGGGGAATCTCCTCGATGGCGATGAAGCGGTCAGCCACGTCCTGAATCTTCGACGACGCGCTCCGCTTGAACGCGGCGACTTCGACCAGCCGCCCGGCTCCCCACTTCAGGTAGTCGACGAGCGGAATAAAATCGCCGTCGCCCGTCACGAGAATGATAACATCGAGGAACGACGACATCCTGATCGCGTCGACCGCCATACCGACGTCCCAGTCCGCTTTTTTCATGCCACCTGCATAAATCTGGAGATCTTTCATCCGCAACTCAAGCCCCGCTTTTTCGAGCGCCTCAAAAAACGCCGCTTCGGACGAAAGGTCGCCCGAGTCCGCCGACCCTTCCCGAGCCGCCGCGCCGTATCCGGCCGCGATTCCGGCCCGATCCGCTTCCGCGCGGCGCGGTCCACGGACCGGCGCCCGCTGGGGCTCGACGCCCTCGCTCTTCACGACGTACGCCATCGCGCGGATCAGCTGCCGTTCGCCCACCAAATTTTTGATAAGTTCGGCGTAATTCACCCGGCCGCGGTAGAGATTCTTTGCGGAATGGTAGAGATTCTGAACATCGACAAAAATGCCGACGCGCTGGTTTGCATAACTGGGGGTGGATTTCATATGAAGGAAAGGCCTCGCGGATCGCCCGCGGCCCCCGACCGATTACCAATAATTCCGAATAGGTATCCGCGAACGCCCATTCGCCATTATTCGTAACCGGCCGATTACCGCTTGAGGTCCAATTTTTTGATTAATTTTTCATACGCCGACAGTTCGTTTTTCTTGAGATATGAAAGCAAGCGGCGGCGCTTTGAGACCATCTTCAAAAGCCCGCGGCGGGAATGGTTATCCTTCGGATTTTTCTTCAGATGGGCCGCCAATTCTTCAATCTGCCGCGAGGTCATCGCGATCTGAACCTGGGCGGAACCCGTATCCTTGTCGTTCGTCTTATGTTCCCCGACAATCCGGGATTTTACGCGCTTGGTAAGCATGACACCATCATACCCCAGGACGAATAAAAACGCAAGGGCCGAAACCGGCCCGACTGGGCCGTCCCGCGGGAAATAGCCGGAAATGCTCTATAATAAAAGGGCTATGGCGCTATCAGAAATTGAAATCCTCCTCGGCGATTATCTTAACTATCTCGAAATCGAGAGAAACCGCTCCCCTAAAACAAGCGGTAATTATCGGCATCACCTGCTCGCCTTCTTGGTTTTTTCCAGGGCCAAAACGCCGGATGATATTACGGACGCCGTTGTCCGCGAATTCCGGCTGATGCTCGCCCGGCGCAACATTAAAAAAATCACCCAGGGGTATTACATCATCGCGCTCCGCAATTTTCTCAAATATCTCGCGAAGCGCGATGTCAAAACCCTTTCGGCGGATAAAATAGAGCTGCCAAAGGCGCCGTCGCGGCAGATCGAAACCATCAACGAAAACGACCTGGAGCGGCTCCTCGCCGCGCCGAAGGGAGACGGTCTGCGCGCGCTCCGCGATCGCGCCATCCTCGAAACCTTCTTTTCGACCGGCCTTCGGCTTTCCGAACTGTGCTCGCTCTCCCGCTACGCCGATTGGAAGCGCGGTGAACTCTCCGTGCGCGGCAAGGGAGACAAACGGCGCGTCGTCTTCGTATCGGACACAGCGCGCAACGCCATCGAGGCCTACCTTGCAAAGCGCGGGGACGCGGAAGAAAAGCTCTTCGTAAGCCTCGACAAGAGCGACCGCATCATCGGCCCCGTCACGGCGCGCGCCGTCGAGCGCGTCGTAGAGCGCCGGGCGCGGGAGGCCGGCATCGCCGGACGGATCCATCCCCACCAGCTCCGGCACAGCTTCGCGACCGACCTTCTGATAAACGGCGCCGACATTCGATCGGTCCAAGCGCTCCTCGGGCATTCGAATATTTCGACGACGCAAATCTATACCCATCTCACCGACCGCCAGCTTCGCGAAGTCCACGAAGCATTCCACGCACGGAAGAGAAAGTAAGCCGAAACACGCCCCCAAAAAGGAACTTATTTTTCTGGCGCAGGAGATGGGACGAAGTTGGAATGCTGATTACTATGTAGCTGGCATAGAGAATCTCAATGATTAAAGCTATTATTGGTTATTCCTGCCAATGCATCCGTTGGTTTTTTCATTCTTGCCAAAACCGGCCCAAGTTTTTTAGCAAAAAAGTCGGCAACATCGTACAGTACATCCACCGAATCCTTGGAAGAGAGAACTCCATACGCATAAATAAAAAGGTGGCTATTCACAATTTCCAAATTCAACGATTTGCATTTTGCAATCAGCTCTTGCATCACGTCAGGAGTGAAAATTTCAAGAGCTTCGACTTCGCATCCCCTCGGGATGCTTAATGAAAAATATTGATTAAAATCGAGATCGGAA
>JAJXYP010000041.1 GCA_021780545.1 bacterium | reverse complement strand
ACTCCTCGTCGTGACAGAGCCGGCTACGGAGGCCGCCGTGGATGCCATCGCAAAGCGCTTCGTGTTCCCCTTCGTCACCCATCGCTGGGTCGGCGGAACACTGACGAATTTCCGCAACATCGCTCAGCGAACCGAATACCTCAAGAAATTGCGCGCGGATCTCGCTTCCGGTGCGCTCGATAAATACACCAAGAAGGAGCGGGTGGAGATCGACCGCGAAATCAAACGGCTCGAAGAACTCATGGGCGGCCTTGAAGCCATGACGCGCGAACCGGATTTTGTCGTTATTGTCGATCCTCAACTCCATACAACCGCCGTCCGCGAAGCAAGGATTCGCCGGATTCCAATCGTCGCCCTTGCGAATATCGACGCGAATCCCGATCTCATCGATTATCTGGTTCCCGGAAACGACAAGGCAAAAACGAGCATTGAATGGTTCCTTGGCAAGATTGAAAAAGCCATCGAGTCCGGCGTGAAACTCCGACCGGCCGCGCCGGTGGAGCAACCGGCGACAACGGAAGGGCAATAACCAACCAATCATATGGCAAAAGAAATATCGGCTGAATCAGTGCAGAAACTTCGGGAAATGACGGGCGCTGGAGTCATGGACTGCCGCAAGGCGCTTCTCGAAGCCGAAGGCGATTTCGACGCGGCGAAGCGCATCATCGGCGAACGCGGCATCGCGAAAGTTGAAAAACGGGCCGGTCGCGAAACGGGTTCCGGACTCGCCTATTCCTATATCCACGCCGACCGCATCGGCGTCCTCCTTGAAATCCGAGCCGAAACGGACTTCGTCGTCCGCTCGGATCCATTCCGGGAGCTCGCCCGTGAGCTCGCGATGCAGATTGCCGCAGCCGCGCCTGCCTCCGTAGATGAACTCCTTGCGCAGCCCTACATCAAGGACGAGTCCAGGACGGTGCAGAGCATCGTGAATGACGTCATTGCGAAAGTCGGCGAGAATGTCGCCGTAAAGCAGTTCTACCGGATCGAGGTGTAATGATCTTTTTTATCCTCAATCTCATTCTAATGGTATCGCTCGGCGCGGTCCTCTATCTCATGGTCAGCGCCCTGCCGCGCGTGGCCGAAGCCGAGGGCGACGATGCGGATGACAGGCGAAGCCTGCTCGATCGCTGGGCGCATTCCGAGATCCCGGAAAAACTCGATGCGTCGATCAACGGTTTTCTCCTGAAATTCCTCCGCAAATTCAAAGTGACGATCCTGAAGCTCGACAACGCCATCAGCAGTCATCTGCGGAAAATCAGCGCCGAAGAAGACGGACGGAAACCGGGGATTGATTTCCGCGACATTGCGGAGCAAAATAAGGAGACCGAAGAATAGCGGCCCGGTGTGCCGTTTCGACGGTCGACAGCGCGTCGGTGGCGGAGTGGTCAATCGCAACAGACTGTAAATCTGTCGCCCATTGGGCTACGCAGGTTCGAATCCTGCCCGACGCACAAGAGAGGCTGCGCCAGAAATCGAACCGGCGCAGACGTGTTTCGCCGCTCCGATTGTAATAATCGGCATGGAGAACCACCGCAGCCGATATTCAGCCATTTTTTCCATGCCGCTTGCCATAGCGCTCGCGATCGGCGCGCTGGCAGCGATCGGCGCGATTGCCGTCGCCTGGTATTATTGCGAACGCTCCTGCGAGCTTTTCCGCGCGCCGTCGGTTTTGATCACTTCGCCCGCCGCCGGAGCCGTCTGGCCGATCGGCTCGACGCACGCGATTACCTGGACCGCCCGAAACGTGCCTGTCGAATACAACATCTCCGTCACTCTGCGCCGCATTCCCCCGCCACCGCTTCCCGCCGACGGTCAGGAATTCGATCCGATTCTGTTTATCAACTTACCGAATACCGGACGAACCGACTGGACGGTCCCTGACGGCTATCCGTCAGGGACCTATATCCTCGGCATCACCGCGTACAAATCCATCCCCATCATCGAATCGGTCAGCGGCGAAAGCGCGCCGTTTTCGATAACACGGTAAGCAAACGCGGACAGCGGAAACGAGCGGCGAATGATAAACGGGGGGCAATAGACGATCAAAGGCGTCTGTGGATTGCAATCGCTTCCGATCTGCGCTAATCTAAGGAACAGAACCGTTTTCCGTCGTCTGCTGACGGAAGACGGGTGCAGTAAAATCCACGAGAGAGGTAGTCGGATGAATCGGATGAATAGGTTTCATCTGATCTCCTTATTGTGGCGGAACCAAACCGTCACGAGGGAGATACGAGCGGCTCGAAACAGAGCTGCGATGAAATGCCAGCAGCGGTGCTTCGGGCACGTGCATCGCGTCCGCTCGATGCGTCCGGGCCGCGGGAGGCACCACCCGCCGAGCTATCGCCGGCGAAGGCGCCTTTACGGGCACCGCCGCAAGTAATTCTCGCCTCTTCCACTGTTGCGGGGGTCTCCGTTCGCGGCGTGACGGCCGTTCACGCCGCGGCGGTTGATCGCCGCAGCAAACCCGTGCGCCGCAACGGCGCACACCCACCCGCAGCAAGCGGCGTCCCTCCAGGGCTAAACCACCCCTGCGGACGCCGCTTTTTTTCATCATATATTTATTTCTGTTTCACCAACAAAAAATCCGCTATAATTAGCAAAATATCTTTATGCCGCATTCCGGAATCCTAGCGAGCATCTGGATCGCCGCCGAACCGTGGTTCTTAAACCATGGCTTGCGCATCCTGGGCATCGTAATCGCCGCCTTCATCGCCCGCAGCATCAGCGTATTCTTCGTTGAAAAAGCCGTCCGGCGAACGGTCGCGGTCCGGCGGGACGGCAGCAGCAACGATGGCGCCAAGCGGCGCGCCGACACGCTGGTCAACGTTTTCTCCGACACGATAAATATCGGCGTCTGGACCGTCGCCGGCGTCATGATCATCGCAGAATTCGGCATGAACATCGGCCCGATCCTGGCAGCCGCCGGCGTCGCCGGCGTCGCCCTCGGCTTCGGAGCGCAGTACGTCATCCGCGATCTCATCGCCGGTTTCTTCATCGTTCTGGAAAATCAATACCGCGTCGGCGACTGGGTGAGCGTCGGGGATATCAGCGGCGTCGTCGAAGATTTGACGCTGCGCCGGACCGTCCTGCGAGATATGGACGGCACCGCGCACTTCATCCCAAACGGAGAAATTAAAATCGCTTCGAACCAGTCGCGGCGATTCGCGTCGGTGAACCTGAACGTCGGCATCGGGTACGACTCGGACCTCGACGCCGTCATCCGCGTCGTAAACCGCGTCGGCCGCGAACTAGCCGATGATGCAGCATGGAAAGACAGCATCATCACTCCCCCGCAGTTCCTCCGCATCCACGAATTCGGCGATTCCGCGATCGTGATAAAAATCACCGGCAACACGAAGCCGATGCGGCAGTGGGATGTTACGGGAGAGCTCCGCAAGCGCCTTAAGGCCGCCTTCGACCGCGAGCGCATCGAGTTGCCCTTCCCGCAACGAGTCATCCATCGGGCATAGAAAATCCCGGGCGGATGTTTTATTTAAACAAAAAAAGGGGCGCTGTTAAGCGTCCCTTCGTGCGAATCGCATTGACCGCGGTTGTACATCCGAGAGGCGCCCATTTGAGCGGCATGCCCGTCAATTGACGAAGCAAGCAAAGGTTCAGTTGATCCTTCGTTTTCAGCGCTCAATTGAGCAGCTGCCTTCAGATGTAGACCGTAAGTTGAATACGAATGCGAAGGGGGCTGGTTTGGATGGGTGTTAAGTCCTTCCTAGCCCCCCTTACTGTTAAAACCTGGAATGTACAACTTTCCCCAAGTCGGAGGATGACCGCCGCTATCCAACCAACCCGGGAATTGACCATGCGCGGGATTCCGCGCGACACTTATCGTGCTTACGGGGACCGGATCGAAACCGGTTTCCGCCGCACGGCCGCCAGCGGGGACAGCAACGGTTTTGAACGTGTAAACATTCACCGTCAACTGTCCAGCCGCGGTCTTTGCAAGAACAAACGACTCATGCCCCGGCCGGGAAATGCGAAATTCCTGCCCGGTGACGGGATCGCGAAATCCTGCCGCGATGGAAACTAGATCGGCGGCATGCACCGCCCATCGTCTGACTTCGGCAGTGTCTTTGGGGTTTCCCCGGTATGCGAACGTTTCATGTTCCGCAATGCCAGGGTTCTCTTCGAGCTGCCGCTCGAAGATGCGATCCGTTCCATCGCCGGGTTGCGCAAGAGCAAGCCGCAGCTTTGCCTCCCATGCAGCGGATGCTTGGGCGACGTCATGGACCGACGCGCCGGCGCTAACGGATTCCCTCGCCAACGGCTTTGCGGCCGCAGGCGTCGAAACCCTCGAATTTACGCCGGACAACGTTTCCGGATGACGGATGTGCCCCATCATCGGGGACCGATTAACGATAGCCCCCCAAACGAATAGGGCCAGAAGCGCCAGCCCCACTGTAATAGACACACAAAATATCTCGCTGCGGGTTGGTTTGGTTTTAAACCACGATGTCAACCTCACGAGAGGTTTTTCTCCGAGCATATCTTCTCCTTTTCTCTTTCTCTTTGCGCTTACGCGATCTTCGCAACCTTCGGACTCTTCGCCCGCTGCGCCGCGGTTGCCTCCCGGATCTCACCTCGTTCAGCCATTTCCAATAGCTGCTGGTGGAATTCGGGATCTTTTCCTGCGCCTCGCAGCGCCGCCGCTGCATCAGACAACGATTCGCGAATCACCGGCCTTCCGGTTCGGGAGGTGAGACCAACATCGTACCCCCCCTCGCGCAGCACAACCTGCTTTTCCCAGACCTTCTTATTCCAGGAAAATAAAACCGTCGATATTTCTGCCGGCGACGATTTCGATTTCCGGATCTTCACCGCGAACACCGTCGATAGCGCCGACAGCAACACGACGATCACCGTGAAAATCGCGATGAAGCGACGATCGCTCCAATGCGAATACGAAGCACCGGCAACGGGAAGCCGTGTCACATGAATGATCACGACCCGCTTACCGTAGGAGCTACCCGCCGATATCGGCTCAGGGAATTCCGCGAGTGGGAAGAACCGCTTGAGGTATCCCACCGCTTGCTGGGCGCGCTGCAGCGCCAGATCTTGATTTCTGAGATCCTTCCCGGTCCCGTCTGCGGACCCCTCGACAGAAATCTGCAATTTCCCGTTCCCGGTACCGGCCAGTTTGTCGATCTGGCCAATTGCGGCGTCAAGTTGCGCCTTAACGGCTCCCTCAACGTCGTAGAATCCGGTTTTATATTCCCCTATCGTGACGTTCAGCTTCTGCGGAGCCTTCTCCGCCGCCGATAACGTCATTACCATCCCTGGAGCGACAACAACAACCGCCGCCAGCACCATCATCATCTTCTTCATCCTTTTTCTCCTTTTCTTGCTTCTTTCTTCTCGGTTTCAGTGATGAGCTGGCCGCGGTGGGCCAGCCCAAAAACGTCGGGCTGGCCTGGTAACATCTTCATCTGCCGGACCGTGATCCGACAACGTGAAGCACCACGCGCCGGTTACGGGCATCGTTCTCTCCCTGCGGGTAATATTTCCCGAAGGAAGCCGCGCGAACCCGATTGTTTGCGCGGGTCAGGCCGCTGGAATACTGTTCCAGAAGCCGTAGAACCGCTTGTGACCGCCGCTCCCCGAGGGTATCGTTATAGTTGTTCGATCCCCACCGGTCGGCATGTCCCTCGATTTCCAGCTCGCAAGCCGGATGAGAGACGGCCCACGCCGCCATCTTGGCGACTGACGGACGGTAAACCGGCAACACCTCAGCGTCGTTGAACCTGAAGTATACCGTTAATTCCGGCAACTGACAGCTTACCGACGACGCCCTGGATGCCTGCGGCACCATGGACGCTTCCGGTTGCTGCTGCGTCGGCTGCGACGGCGGTTCTTCGCGCCGCGGTTGCGGCGATGGAACCGACGCCAGAGTAGGCGGAGCCTGAACAACCTCGATGCGTATGGTTTGCACGGGCAGCGTGGAAGCCACCTGCGGCAACGGCGATTGAGCCGGCGCCGGAGCTGAACCAGACGCTGCTGCTTTCTCCTTTGGCGGTTCGGGCAGCTGAGGCGGGTCCACCGGGCCGTCGTTCAGGCCGATAACGATGAACTCGTGCGGGTCGAACAGCTGCGTCTGTGACGACCCTCCTTCGAACCCGATAGCCATCCCGCCAGCATTGTTGTCTGGCGAGAAGAACTTTGCAAAACTGCCGCCGAGACCGAAGCTGTGAGCGGTGGTTTTATTCACCGACAACGCGCGCTCGAGAATCGCCACGCGGTTCACGTGTTTACGGTCCCGAAGCTCATTGATGGCAGCGAAGAGATACGGTTCCGGATTTCTCCAGTCGCCTATCACTGTCACCTTGATGATCGGGCGATCCGCTGGATACGCGATGACGTTTGGATCATATTTGACCAAACGTACACTTCCCGGTTGCTGCGGCAGTATGCCGTGCATGAAGGAAACGACGCTCAGCGCCGACCCGTGGAAAATATCCGTCAGCTTCCACCGGCGCCGCGCGGAATCCAGCATGTCGGGTGTTATCTCCCGAAACATCGGCGGCCAATAGATATGCCACTCGCCGTTCTGAACCGGTATGCCCGGCATCGGTCCCGGCATATTGGCCACGCCCGGGAATGCACCGACGAACTGACGAGGTATATCGGTATTGTTTATCGGGGCGTATACGACGTTGGCATTCGCCTGCGCCGCCGCATTCGTTCCTGTGCTATTCGCCGGAGGACTGCCGGGAGATCCGCTCTGGGCGAATCCGGCGGTACCGGTGACCGCGATCAGCACAAGCAAGAACATCACAGCCAAGCGCATCAACGCCTGGCCTTTCTTCTCTTTCATTTTCCTTTCCTTTCTTTTTTCCTTTTCCGGGCGTTTCAGTTGCCGGGTCCTTCGACGTTTCCGCCGCCGGACCCGGATTATTTTGCGGCTGACCTATTGTACAGGTCCCGGTCCGCTGCCGTGCGCCGTCGAGGTGACGACGGTCACGGCTGAGGCCCCGCCGTTCGGCAAAGTAGTGCCGGTGGCGGAGCCATCAACCCTCAGGGAACCACTGGCTCCCGTACAGGTCGCCGCGGTTGCGCAATCGGCAGTCGGTGCCATGCCGCTAAATGCAGCAGAGCCACCGCCCCACCCTCCGGCCCAAAAGTCGGCCGCCTGATTAACGATTGCGCCGACGTTTGCATTACCCTGCCCGGTGGCCTGAGACGAATTTAAACTCAGGTTCTGCAGCAGGCCGCTGGCACCGCCAACCGTACTCGCCTTGGACGTCGCTGTTAACGCGCCAGGGCTGATGATCGCCGTAGTCCCACCGTTTGCCAGTGCGCTACCGCCGCCGGTAAACGTATTGGTCCCGACGCCCGATCCGGACGCTTGGCCGTTGGTGGTGTTGCCGCCGTTGGCGTAGTTGTTGCCGCTTCCGACCGACGCCCAATTCCCCTGCTTCGCAGAGAGACCGGACGTAATGTCGGATTGCAGCCCTTGGACCGTCGAGGTGAAAATCCCGCTGGCGACTGAATTCGACGACGCACTCGTGGGAGTGAGCGTCAAACCGCCGTTTCCTGCCCCGGTCGTTTTGCCCGTGCCGGATGCATAATTGGGATCTGTCCCCGTAAAACCTCCCCCGCCGAGAACCCTGCCGTAGCCACCGGTACTCTGGGTACCGTAAGCACCACTCAGCGTGACGCCGGTAACCCCGGTTACCGATTGCCCGGTTTGCTGGCTCTGAGCCAAGACGGGCCCAGAGAGAACCAGGAATGCGACGGCGATTGCCGCCGCAATAATGGATTTCATAGTTTTTTTCTCCTTATTACCTATATTCGGTTGTCGAGGTACTACTACGACACCCGCACCTTTAATACCACATAAATACCGCAAGCGCAAGAGGTAAGCCCTTGTGCGATTATGCATATTATGGTATTATTTATAAAGCACTGGAGGTGCTAATGAATATAACAGAAGATAGAACGACCATCCCGGGTCACGTGGATGGCGTAGCAATTCAGTGGTTTGCCGCCGATGAGAGCGCAGCGCGGCGGCTGGAGGAGATGTACAGCATCTCTTCCGCACTGGGAAAGCTTTTTATCATCTCCTGGTGGACGGTCGGCAAATTGACGCCGGCCAAAATGGACGAGGCCAGGCGTCTGATTGATGCCAGCCCCGTCACTGAGGGACGGTGTGCGCGGTGCGGCGGCGGACGGATCATGGAATCAATCCGCCTTTGCCCGCGGTGCGCCCATGAATCACTCGCCGGACGCGACTCCTGATTCCCTCTTTTTTTTCGCGGGGCGGACGCTTCTCGTCCGCCCCGAATCTTTCTTCACCGGTCTTGCAACTTTTTCCCCGCCATTTACGTATCAATAATCAGCACACCGCTGCTGACAATTCGCACAAGGAGCAAGGGTTTTGTTTTTTATCTTTCCATTAGCAAGCCGATTCCTAACGGCAATCGCGGTAGGCGCGATGATATTTTTCGTAGCATCGCAGGGTGCGCAGAAGCGTACCACGAAAAATGCCATCGCCGCATCCAACCCGGCGCGCCGCCCGGCAAAATCGGTCGTTCTGGCTTCCTGGTATGGTCCGGCATTTTACGGACGCCGGCTTTCGAGCGGAAAACTTTATCGTTCGAACGCCGTTTTCGTCGCGCACCGGACATATCCCTTCGGCACGCGACTCGCCATCACCGATCTCAAAACCATGAAGACAATCGTTGCGCCGGTCGAAGACCGGGGCCCCTACGTGACCGGCCGAACGCTCGATCTTTCGGCGCAAGCCGCGCGAAAACTCGGAATCATGAGACGGGGCATCGCATTCGTAACGTATCGGCCGGTAAAAAACACGGGCATCCCGGCGCAAAACACATGGCCCACCCTTAACGCCCACGTAACGAAATTTTTCCGTTGATTCGCGAAGCGAAACGCTACCGCTAACTCCTCCTTCGCCACAACCAGCCCCGACACCTTCTCGTCGGGGCATTTTTTATCTCCGCAATATTGACGACCATTTTGCCGTCGTTACAGGTGTTTTTTTTGGAAATGAATTTGTAATAAGAGATGCAAGGCCCTGCACAACCTAACAACCAAGACCATGAAACAACGCACAAATCTATTATCCAGAACTATTGCGGAGACACTCTTCCTTTCATTCCTGTTTGGAAGCGTGGCTCTCGGCGTCGGCAGTGGTGGCGGGGGCGGATCCGGCTCCGGAGGCGGATCCGGCGCCAGCGGCTCGTCATCCGGCGAATCGGGCAGCGCGGCGGCGGACGGAAACGGCATCCAGGATCAGGATCGCATTCGGCTCCGGACGACATCAACCGCCACCACTATCGCGACAACGACCGCCGCAACGCCGATCCAGGATCGCGACCGGCTGCAAAACCAGGATTGGCTGCGCATCCACGCAACATCGACCGCAACGTCCACCACCGCAACAACGACGCCGTTACAGCAGCGCGATCAGCTGCGCACGCAGGAGCAATTGCGCCTGCAGGATGGGACCGGCGTCGGGACGCAGACGCAAAGCCAGTACCAATACCAGAATCAGGGACAAAATCAGAACGGACCACCGGAAATGAACGGCAGCGGTACGGACATCGGCCGGGTCAGAAATCAGATAACGAACGCCGTGCAGACCATTGTCCAGATTGCTAACCAGAATTCCGGCATCGGCAGCCAAATCCGCGAAATAGCCCAAACGCAGATCCAGAACCAGGGCCGAATCGAATCATCGATTCAGCATCTGCAGAACCGAAACGGCTTTGCGAGATTCATGCTCGGACCGAACTATGCCGAGGTGAAAAATGCCCAGCAAATTCTCGCGCAAAACCAGGAACAAATTGCCCAGCTAAACCGGCTGCAGAATCAAATCTCCGATTCCGGCCAGCAACAACAGCTTGCCGCGCAGGTGCAAACCCTCGAACAAGCACAGGAGCAGCTTCAGAACGCCGTCTCAAGCACCCAGCAAGGATTCAGTCTGTTCGGCTGGCTCTTCCGGCTGCTGAACGCTTAACCGGCGATTCCGGATGTTCCCAGTGATCGTCCTTCCCCGCCGTGTGGGGGCGCCGAAGATGCGCCCATCCGACCGCCGTGAAATATGCGGCAGCCGCCAATAATGAAACGTAAAATCCAACGGGTAAATTAGTGAGAACAGCCAATACAATACCCGCCCAAACGAACAGAATCCCGGCCGTTGCGGAAAGCGCGATGGCCGATCCGGGCCGGCGAGTCAGATGCTGGGCAGCGGCGGCGGGCGCGACCAGGAGCGCGAAAACCAGGAGAACACCGACAACCTGGATGGCCTCTGCTACAACAACCGCGAGCAGAATCATAAAAGCGAAACTGATCATCCGCACCGGAACG
>JAJXYP010000059.1 GCA_021780545.1 bacterium | reverse complement strand
CATCCGCTCGCTCGGATACTCCATCGCGGACGACAAGCGCAAAGCGCTCAACTACACCTGCGCCTATTGGGTCGAAGAAGACGAAATGGCTGAAGGCAAAAAGGTGCAGTACAAACTCATCATCAAGGCGTATGCGGTGGCAGGACTTATCAGAAAGCTGCTGCCCGAACGGACCTTGGCGATGTCGGCGACAATCGGCGATCCGGACAATTTCAGCTTCGAAACTGGAATCAACGGACACTTTGAAGCATTCGTTTCCGACCTTCCGCCGAAGAACACTCGTTTGTTCTTCCCGAAGGACGCACCGAGCCTTGCCTACAACGAGCGCCCGAAAGGTGAGCCCAATAAGTCGTTCCGGAGAATGATCCGGGCGGCGGTAGGGTTCGCCAAGAAGGGGTTTCGTAGTTTGCATGTCCTCATTTCCAATGCTGAGCGTCAGAAGGTTTTGGATTTCAGCGTGGAGGAAGGGCTCAACACCATCAGCTACGGGAATGGCGTGACGGCGAAAGATGCCGCTATGCTATTTCGCGATGAGTGTGTTGGCGATGCGCTCGTCGGCACCGCTGCCCATTATGGTGAAGGAGTGGACCTGCCTCGCGGCACGGCTCCGCTTATCTTCTACCTCCGCCCGCCCTACGCACCGCCTGACGATCCGCTTTCTCTCTTTGAAGAGCGGCGTTGGTCGATGGCTCGCATCTGGGGTCTGCGGCGATGGCGCGTCGCAAACTCGATGTCGCAGGTCCGCGGTCGCAACCAGCGCACCAAGACTGACCTCGGCGTCTGCGTCTTCATGGACAAGCGATTCAGGAAGTTCATCGGATCGCTGTCCGCGGAACTCCAGCAAGCATGCGTCACGGATAAAACCTTTGACGAGTGCATGAAGGAGGCGAAGAAGTTGTTGGGATAAGGTTTAATGAACTCGGTCGCGTATGGCCGTTCCTAGTTGGACGCCCCATCGCGTTCTCCGCTCGACCTCTGTGCGGATCACCAGTTCATTCCACGGTGTGGGGACTCCGTAAAAACGAGTCCCCACTGAATACGATTTTGGTTATCGCTGCGGTGCCAACATCGGGGCGCTTTTTATAACTCTATTCTACTTGGACGATAAGTAGCGCAACAGTGTGCGCCAAGCCAAATGGCAATCCACAATTGTGTGTTAAAATCAGTTCAAATCCAATAGTGGATTGTTCCATGGAGAAGATTAATCTTACTCATAAAAAGGAGTTGTTGTCAGGTTGGTTGTTCAGTCCGCCGCCCGATACCGGTCCGGAGCGAAAGCCGGCGGCGATTCTTATCCATGGGTGGCACAGCTCGCAGGAGCGGATGTTTTCGACTGCGGAAACACTCAGTAGCAAATCAGGGATGGTTTGCCTCACCATCGATCTTCGCGCGCATGGCGAGAGCACCAGCGATATCCACGAACTTTCCGCAAGCGATTTTCTTGATGACGTCGTTGCCGCTTATGATTTTCTTGCGCGGCGCGAGGATGTTGATCCCGAACAGATCGGTGTTATCGGTTCAAGTTTCGGGGGATACCTGGCCGCTTTACTGACCTTAAAAAGAAAAATCGAATGGATGGTTTTACGGGCGCCAGCCAACTATCCGGACCACGGATTTATCAAACCGAAGCTATCCCACGCCCTCTGGCGGTGGCTGAAAGCGCTCTGGCTACGGCAACCCAGATATTGGCGCAGTACGCTTGCCCTGAAAGCCGTCCATGAATTTCCCGGGAAGATATTGATCGTCGAATCGGAAAAGGACGATGTCATTCCGCATAGAACGATTCGAAACTATATCAATGCCGTATCGGATAAGCGTAACGTTCAGCACAAAATCCTCAAAGGAGCCCCGCATAGTTTGCGGAAAAATCCGGAGTTACAAGCTATCCTAAACGACATCATTTTTGAATGGGATAGGGGTCGCAGTGAAATATAGAACATCTTTTTCCGCGCTTGCTGGTGCGTGGATTTTAAAAACGCGTATGTTACCATATTACTATGGCTTCCCGGGAGCTGGTCGATTACGTAAAGGAGCGGCGAGGGGAAGGATTTTCCGACGATGCGATTCGCACCGCCCTTTTGAATGCGGGTTACAGCCGGCCCACCATCGAAGAAGCGATCAGCGATAGCAGGGGAGTGGACGCCGATCTTCCCGATTCCAAACAAGAATCTTCAAAAAGCCAGCCGTCCGCAGCAGAAACGCCTTCCATGGCACCGGGAACGGTTGCCGGCGACCAGCCGCCAAAGAGGTTCTTTTCCGAGTTGTTCAGAATCTATCGGAAAAGATTTTGGGTATTTATCGGCATAGAACTGCTCGGTGGCGTTGTCATTGGTGCCGTTGCAATCCTGCTTGGATTGGTCGGAGCTTTTTCGGCCATGAACCACGCCACCCCCTTGTTCCTTGTCATCTTGATCGTTTTTATCGCATTCTACGGTTACGGCGCTTGCGTCATATTACTTGCATTGCTTAACGCCATCCTGCACAGCGATGAAGGGATGGGCGTTTTCGCTTCATTCCGATCCATGTTTGCAAAAGCGTGGTCTTACCTGTTAACCGTCGCGATCGGCAATCTGATTACCAATGGCGCGTTCGTTCTTGCCGCAGCGTTCGTCATGATATCGTTGTTTTATTTTAATGGCGCTCAATTTTTGTCCCTGCCGTTACTATTCGTTATCGGATTATTACCGGCGATTCCGACAATTTATTTTTTGGTGGCGTTTTCACTTGTTGGCCCGGTATTGCTGATGGAAAATCGCCGGATGACGGACGCGCTGATTCGCAGCAGCCAGCTCGTTAAGGATTTCTGGTGGTATGCGTTTGGCTGCACCGCGGCCGTTTCGGCCATTTTTGTGGTGATTTTGGTAGCGGAGATGTATGTTATACCGATAATTATTGGCAGCACGAACGCTTTGCTTATATTCATACTGAATCAGCTGCTCGGCATAATTACACTGTTCCTTTCCCCGCTGATCCCGATGTCAACCGCAGTGTTATACCGCATTTTCCAATCGATTCGGCCGGACGCGAATGAAAATATTTCGAAAACCAAGGGGGCGTATCGGGTTTTCGCCTTGATACCGTTACTCATGATAATCGCGCTGGTCTTCCTCGCTTTTCACTTCGGTGTCTTGGCTCTGCCGGGATTACCGTCAGCTGCTTCGCCGTCCGCCGTCGAATCGTCGACGGCTCCCGCCACTATGGGAACCGGCTCTTACGACCAGTGGCAGACGTACCAAAATAGCACCTATGGCGTGCAGTTCCAGTATCCGGCGGCCTTCGATATCCTGCCGGCCACTTATGAGCAGTCCTCGACGCTCATGGTGATATGGATGGCTACCACATCGAGCACCGTTCAGCCGCCTCAGGTCGAGACGCTCACGTTCATCGACGAGCCGCAGAACCCTTCACAAACCCTTGCATCAGACATGGCTCTCTATAGAGCCAACTCCCAGGACTGCGCTTCGCCGTTGCTAATTGTTACGACGACCGTGCAGACCGAAAACGCCATTAAGGTGACGTGCGATACCGGTCTCGCAACCTCGGGCTTCCAAAACATGACATTGTATGTTTTCTATCACAACGGTCGCCATATCAATCTGAGTATAACCAACGATCCATCCGGAGGTTCCACCCTCGATCAGATCGTGGCCAGTTTGTCGTTCCTGGGAGGACAAAACTCGCATGGACAATAGCATTTTAAAACAGTGGCCGATCTATGAAAATCCCGATCTGGGCATTCGATTTCAATATCCTTCTGTTTTTGCGAATCCCGGACTTGAAACAAAAATAACGAACGGAGTCTCCGTCAATTGGGTCGCAATGACGGGATCTACCCCCGATCAATCATTCCCGATAAGGTCATTGGTTTTGGGCGTTACCGAGCAGGGACAATCCGACAATCTTGAAGCGGAAATAAAAAAAGCGGATGGGCCCAACCCGGCAGACCCACAGGATCCGAGAAATCGCGCCGCTGAGTTTCACTGGTCAAAAATTTCAATTGATGGAATAGACGCCTTAAAAGCCGTTTATCAGCGACTGAACATTCCGATCAATGGAAGGATGGAAAGCATCAGCTCCGTGGTAACCTGCGGCTTTTATTGGAACAAAAAGCATTATGGATTGGCACTGACCGGCGATCCGGACGGCGAAAGCGTCATGGATCAAATTATAGCCAGTTTTTCTTTCCTGAAGAAATAATACGGGGAAGCCGGTGTAGATATCTATGTGATATTCAAGAACCGCAAAGATGCGGGCGAGTGGCTCGCTGAGGTTTTGCGCGGATACTGCGGCGCGGACGCCGTCATTTTCGCGATTCCGCGCGGCGGAGTTCTGATTGGCGCCGAGGTTGCGCGTATTTTAAAGCTGCCCCTCTCCTTCGTTATCGCCAAAAAGATCGGGCATCCCGGCGGCGCCGAATATGCCATCGCGGCCGTATCTGAAGGGGGAGCCGTAGTATCAAACGACTTAGAGGTTGCCGAGGTTGACAGCATCTGGCTTCGGCGAGAGATAGAATCAAAGCAGCGGGACGCGGAAGAACGCAGCAATCGGTACCGGGAGAATCGCAAACCAGCCGACCTAAAAGGGAAAATCGCCATTATCATAGATGACGGTATCGCGACCGGATTTACAATGCGCGCCGCGATCAAGGAAATTGCCGCGCGAAAACCGGCAAAAATCATTGTCGGCGTTCCCGTAGCTCCAAAGGAAGCCGCTAACGAAATCGCCCCGCTAGCTGACGAAATTGCCGTTGTCTGTACAACCGCCAGCTACTTCGGAGCAGTAGGCCTGTATTATGAAACGTTTCCGGAAGTGAGCGATAAAGAGGTTATTGACATATTAAAGAGAGCTTGATAAAATAGAACCGGAACCTGAAAAAGGTCTTCTCCTGCGGACAAGGTCGAACGGTGGCACGGCGAAGCTTGCCGCAGGAGGATGGCCACATCATGGCCGGCGGCTAGGTCGGGCTGCGCAACTAACCCCCTCCCTGCCGAAGACGGCCATGAGAAGCGCGATAGCATTCGGCATGACGATTCTCGTTTTTGCGATCCTCATGCCTGAAGTGTTTCACGCGGTGAGCGTCTTCCTCCTGACGCTCTTTTCCAAAGCAACGGCGTTGCTGAACGCAATTCCGTCGCAAACGGCGAATATGAACCAGGCGATCCATTGATCGCGGCTCATCTAACGCCCCGGCCCATCGGGCCAAGAGGCACCCAAGCGGTGCCTCGGTTTCTTCCATTTGAATATCCATCCTGCTTATAACATCACGTCCATGAAAAACATCATTAAAGGATTTCGGGATTTTATACTCCGTGGAAATGTCATCGATCTTGCAGTTGGCATTATGATTGGCGCCGCGTTTAATGGCCTCATTTCGGCGCTCGTGCGCGACCTGATGACCCCGTTTGCTTCGGCGATTTTCAAGCAGCCGAATTTCAACAACCTCACGTTCACCATTCGCGGCAGCCAGTTCATGTATGGAGATTTTTTCAACAATCTTATTTCGTTCCTTATTCTTGCCTTTACGATTTATTTCTTCATTGTTGTTCCGATCAACCGCCTGACGTCAGGCCTCAAAAAACAGCCGCCGGCCGAACCTGTGACGAAAACCTGCCCCGAATGCCTGAGCAGCATTCCCGTTAAAGCGAAGCGCTGCGCGTATTGCACCGCATCTGTTCCAGTGCAATAACCGGCCATTTATTTGACTATGAATCTCCGCAATATCGCCATTATTGCCCACGTTGACCATGGCAAGACGACCCTGGTCGACGCCCTGCTGAAGCAGTCGGCGAATTTTAAGTTGAAAACGGGCGCCGCGAGCGAACTAATCATGGACTCGAACGAACTCGAGCGCGAGCGCGGTATTACGATATTTTCAAAGAATGCCGCCGTTCTGTATCGCGACGTCAAAATTAACATCGTCGATACGCCGGGCCATGCCGATTTCGGCGGCGAGGTTGAGCGCATCATGCGGATGGTCGACGGCGTACTGCTCGTCGTTGACGCCAAAGAAGGTCCTATGCCGCAGACCAAATTCGTCCTCCGAAAAGCGATTCAAGCAGGCCACAAAGTCATCGTCGTCATCAATAAAATCGACAAACCCGACGCCCGCCCGGAGTGGGCGCTGAACGCCACCTTCGATCTCTTTTTCGAGCTCGGTGCCAGCGAGGAACAGATCGAATTTCCCGTTATCTATGCTTCCGGCGTTCAGGGAAAGGCGGGCATGACGAAGCATCTCGAAACTATGAAGGACATCGAACCGGTTTTTGAGGCGATTGTGGCGCATATTCCGCCGCCCGCAACGGGCGCCGGATCGCTGCAATTTCTGACCGTTAATCTCGCTTACGACAATTACAAGGGCAAAATCGCCATCGGCCGCCTCTACGGCGGTACGCTTCGAAAAGCGACGCCAATTGCGCACATCACACGCGCCGGCGAGGTGAAGCGCGCGACTCTCACGGCGGTGATGGTTTTTGACGGCCTGAACCGCATTGACGTCGAAGAAGCGCAAGCGGGGGATATCGTCGCCATCGCGGGCATTCCGGACGTAACGATCGGTGAGACGATTGCCGATGCCGAAACCCCCCAGCCGTTGCCCATCATCGAAATCGAAGAACCGACGATCCAAATGACATTTGCCGTCAACACGTCGCCTTTCCGCGGCAAGGAAGGCAAATTTACAACGTCGCGCAACATCAAAGAACGGCTCGAAAAGGAACTCGAAACGGACGTCGCCCTCCGCGTCACGCCGACCGATGCCACGGATCGCTGGATTGTCGCCGGCCGCGGCGAATTGCACCTGTCGATCCTTATTGAAAAGATGCGACGGGAAGGATATGAAGTCGAGGTTTCGAAGCCGCAAGTGATTTTCAAGGAAGAGAACGGCGAACGCCTCGAACCGATCGAGCTTGTCTCGATCGAAGTCCCCGAAACCTATTCCGGAACCATCATTGAGATGATGGGTAAGCGTCTTGGCACAATGAAAAATATGCGAATGGACGATAACCGGGTCGCTTTCATGGATTTTGAAATCCCCACGCGCGGCCTGATCGGCCTCCGGAACCGGTTTCTGACGTCGACGAAGGGCACCGGTATTATGAACACGCTGTTTCTCGGTTATCGTCCGTATCTCGGCGACATCACGGCGATTCCGCACGGTTCGATTGTGGCGACAGAAGCAGGCACGTCGACGAATTACGGCTTGGTAACGGCGCAGGGGCGCGGCAAACTGTTTATCGGCGACGGCGTACCGGTCTATGAGGGCATGGTGGTCGGGGAGAACGCCAAAGAAGGGGATGTCATGGTTCACGTTGCCCGCGAGAAGCAGTTGACCAATTTTCGGGCGAAAAACGAAGGCCTCGCCGAACAGCTTGAAGTTCCGATTTCTCTGTCGCTCGAAGACGCGCTTGATTACATCAGCGATGACGAACTAGTGGAGATCACGCCGCAGAATGTTCGCATCCGCAAGAAGTACTTGACCGATAACGAGAGGCGGAAAGCCCGCTGACGTTACCCCGAAATTTATGAAAGGTATGAGGCCTGCTTGAGCCAGCCCTCATTTTCCCATTCCCAAAGCCGCTTCGCTCCGAGAAACGCTTCGAAGTCGTTCTGCCAAAAGGGGAATTCCTGCAGTTCGATGTCGCCCCGCGGATCGGTCCATTCGTGCACGCAATTCCGTCCGCCGTTCTGCCACGCTACTTTAATGGATTCGTTGCCGCCCTTCACGCGGCGCCGCGAACCGCAGCGCGGACAGGTCTGAATCTGGTCGATTTTCAATATCCAGCGCGTTTCGAGATCTTCGAATTGGTCCTTCAATGCGTCCATATACGCCGAGGTTTGAAGACAGTAATCGCGGTAGATCGCCTGCGATGTTTTGATATCGAGAACCCCGCGCTTGCCGCCAATTCGAGCGATGGCATCAACGGTACCGGCATAACGATGATTCTGGTTCACTATCCGCCGTTCCACGAACTCGGGCGAGACCTGAATCCGGTTGTGCTCATAAAAATCCGCGAATGCGGCAACGGCGGGCCGGATGGCCGGCGGCACTTCGGGATTCCGGCCGAGGAGGATCGCTTCGACGGTTTCGTGGATCAGCGTACCTTCCTGCGCGGAACGCTCCGTTGCCTCTTGCGCCGCCCTGAAACTTTTCGCCTGTCCATAGTAGTAGTAGAGCGCCGGTTTTGCTTTGATCGTTACGATCTTCGTCACGCGCGGATACCAGGCGCCATCAATGGTATAGCCGCACTGCTCCTTGAAGTCGGCCAGGTCTTTATAATCGCCCGTCATGCCGTACAGTATAGCACGATCAGCGTTTCTTTAGGAGGCGGTCCGTATACGTGAAAATATCGCCGGCTCCCATCATGACGATAATTGCATCTTTCGCGGATCGCCGTATCGGGAAAGAAGCGGGATCTTGAGTAATTAATTCCGTAACCACTTCCGCAACATTTCGAAGACTGGTGAAATAGACGGCCGTTTGCCGCGCGTCTTTGTGTCGACGGGCGTTTATAGCAGCAACAAGCGCCTTACTGGTATAACGGGGATCGGCATTATCCCGTCCAGCAACCACATATGCCGGGGCAATGGCTACGATGTCAGCATCATTAAAAGATCCGGCAAAATCTTTAAAAAGCGCCCTGAGCCGTTTGTTTTGGTGCGGCTGGAAAACGCAAATCAAAAGCGAACGGGGGAATCGTTCCCGAAAGGCGGCGAGAGTCGCCTTTATCTCGGTGGGATGATGGGCATAGTCGTCGAAAATCGACACCTTCGAATAGATGCCAATCGATGAATCACCCCGCCACTCCATTCGCCGCCAAGAACCATGGTAATGTCTGATGGCATGCAAAACGACAGAGTCATGAATGCCGAGCAGCCGTCCAAGCATGCGGACCGCCGAACCGTTCGACAAATTATGCAAACCGGGGATAGTCATGAACCGTTTGAGTTGTGCCGCATCCCGCCCATGAGCCGAATACCAGACCGTCCGCAGGCGCCGCCGCCGGGCGACGACTGCTATATTCCTCCGTAACGAATAAAGCACCGCGTCGTCGCGATTCAGAATAAGCGTGCCGCCCTCGCGGGTTCGAGCCATAAAGGCAAGGAACGATCGTTTTATAGTGCGGAATGTCCCATAGAAATCGATGTGTTCCCGGTCGATGTTCGTTATGATCGATATAGAGGGGGAGTAGTCGAGAAATGCAGCCCCGAAATCATCGGCTTCGATGATCAAGTAGCGGCCCCTGCCGATCCTGATGTTTTTTCCGCCGAAGTTCGGAACGTTTGTGCCGAGAAGCACCGTGGGATCAAGTTTGCCCGCCACGAGAACGAGACCCGCCAGCGCGGTGGTGGTGCTTTTTCCATGCGAACCCGTGACCGCGATCGTTTCATATTCCTTTGTGATTTCTCCGAGCGCTTCAGCGTAGGGGATGGTTGTCAGGCCGAGCGAACGGGCTTCGCGTAATTCCGGATTGTCCGATCGTATGGCCCGGTTATAAATCACGGTCGGTTTTGTCGACCACCGCCTGGCGGCGGTTTTGACATGGCTCCGTTTTTGCCCAACTACGACAAGAATGCCTTCCTTTTTGAGCGACATCGTTATGGTGCTTGCCGCTAGATCGGATCCGGCAACCGAATAACCGCGCGCTTTAAAATAGCGCGCCAAGCCGCTCATGCCGATGCCGCCGATGCCGATGAAGTAATAGGACGGTTTATCAGTCATAGATCGATCCCAGATAAGCTAACGGATTGACATCCTGCCCGGTTGGTTCAGGGCCGCAACCGTCGCGCGCTTCCATCGTAAATCCGGAAGCTTCAAAAATAGAAAAGTGAAGGTGCGTTCCGGTTTCAAGTCCGGTCGCACCGACGGAGCCGACAAGCGACCCCGATGCGACCGACTGCCCGGCTGATACCGCGATCGTTCCCAGATGGGCAAACCAGAGTACAAGCCCATGTACCGGATCTTCAATCGCGACATATTTGCCGAACCCGCGATGATAGCAGTATCGATCCTGATCGCCGGTCGCGATGACGGTGCCGGCCGTCGGCGTATAAATCGGCGCGCCGTAAACGGCCGCGATGTCGATGCCGTCATGCCAGTCGTGCGGATAGATGGCGGAGTAGGGGGTAATGCCATATCCCTGGGTGATATAGCTTCGTCCAACTCCATTTTTATCAAACAAACTGAAATCGCCGATTGCGAGGCCCAAACCAGACGGATAGGCAGACGGTCCGAAAGCAAAAGACGACGGCAAGGGGGGCAGCATCCCGCCGACAACGCTCAAAGTCCAATCAAGCGCCACCAGCGC
The DNA here is from genome assembly GCA_021780545.1 of bacterium. GTDB lineage: Bacteria > Patescibacteriota > Minisyncoccia > UBA6257 > 2-01-FULL-56-20 > JAJXYP01. The sequence goes on along the minus strand of JAJXYP010000059.1, from coordinate 183 downwards.
GATAAATACGACAAGAACAATGAGAAGGCCTTTTGCCACTATGATGATATTGTACTCATTTATTCCAGGGGACGAAATACAGCACCTGTCGCACAAGAACCATTTTATGACAGGAGTAGGGTTTTTACGAGGGGCGATTTTCATGCCCCTTAAAACGCAGAATTTTGCCAAACGCCTTTCAGC
>JAJXYP010000001.1 GCA_021780545.1 bacterium | reverse complement strand
GAAAGCTGCTGGAGCGCGGCATCGATCGTGAGGGTTGAGCTCGTCGTCGAAGTGGCGCTCGACGTGGCGGCAGCCGGCGTGCTTGTACCCGCCGCGGGGGCAAGCGGGGGAATGAGGAGCGGCGCGGTCGATTGGGCGGATTTGCCGTTAGTCGAAAGGAGGGTTGATTCGGCGGTGGATGTCGCTTCTTCGTAGGCGATCTTGGCGAGCCGGATCTGGATGTCGATGGCCCGGGCTTCCGCTTTCAGGCCGGCGGGGTCGATGACCGAGAATTGCGCTGGTGCGATATAGGAAGCGGTCGGGAAGAGTCCGGTGATGATTAAAATGAAGAAAACGGACAGCGCAACGGCTGCCGTGCTTTCAAAGATGGTGAAAATGATGCGCCGGGCGCTCCGTGGCTCCCGGGGGATATGCGCCAAAACCTCGCGCTTTGAGCGTTCGCGATACGCCGGATCGGCGTCGAGGGCTTTCAGTTGTTTAAGCGTCTTCAAAAGGTCCATGGTCTTTTAATAATTCTTTCAGTGCTTTTATCGCCCGGTGCTGCATCAGCTTGATGGCTCCTTCGGTTTTGCCGAGCGCCAGCGCGGTTTCCCGCAGGGAGGCGTCTTCGACGAACCGGAGGATGACGACATCCTGATAATCCGGCTTCAGCTTTCTGATGGCAAGGAGCGCTTTCTCGGCAAGCATTTTATCGGGGAGCTCTGCTTCGACGGACGCAGGCGTGGCAAATGCCTCGGGGTCGACCGCGTCGATCGGCGTTTCGTTCCGCCGCGACCGGTAGTGGTCGACGATCTGATTCCGGGCGATTCGGTAGAGCCAGCTTGAGAACGGATGCCCCCGGTGTTCATAAGACCGGATATTAAGCCAGGCCGACAGAAAAATCTGATGGGTGATATCCTCGGCTTCCTCACGGCCGGAGACCTTGATGATCACAAACCGGTAGATGGCCGGATGGTAGTGGTCATACAATGCGCCAAAAGCCGAGGAATCCCCAGCGACGGCTTGTTCTATAATTCGTTCCTCACCGTCTAACATAGAAAACGTTTGGAAAGTTGATAGGTTACTTAAGAAAAATGCCCTCGCGATAGGGCATATCCCTATGATACCCCTTTTGCCGCACGGGGGCAATCGGGGGTGGGGGGACGGAACCGTCCTCCGCAGGCGCGGTATCACCGGGGCGTCGCGCAGGCGGCGAAGGCCGCCGAGCGGGAGGCGGCCGGCCAGCAGGCCGGAACGCCGTCCCCGGGGATGTCGCGCCTGCGGAGGGGCCTTGCGCCTCCTATCTTCCGTCGAGTTCCTCGCGCCGCTCCTCGAATTCCTGGGTGGTGAGTTCGCCGCGGGCGTATCGGTCTTTGAGAATTTCCATCGCGAAGTCGTCCGCGGCAGTCGCTTCCGGTTTGGCGAAGGTGCCGCGGGTCGATTTGACGCCGTAGTAAAATGCCGCGAAGAATATGCCGGCGAGAATCTGGTTCGATATCGAAAACCAGACGTGGCCGGCGACGTAGTTCGTGACCGCCTGGTCTTCGAAAATCAGGAATCCGGCGCCGGCGCCGATCATGTTGAGCATGATGCTCCAGCGCTGCTGCGGCGCGATCGCGCCGGCGAAAAATCCGATTACGAGAATGCCGATGATCGACAGCATCGTCGAATACGGGATGAGATCTTGGGAAAAGGGAAGCAGGGCGAGCATGAGGATGCCGCCACCGATGAAGAGTCGGCGTACGAGGTCGCCGTAATAATGGACGGTGTTGGTTGTAACCATCTTTTTGAATGTTTTCTGCGCGGCCGCTCGGCCGCCGATGCCTTTCGGGTCCGCCGTTCCCCTGGTTCCAGTCGCCTTCGTCTTGGGATCAAACTTGGCACTCTCACCGTTAACCCACGGGCCAACGGGCTGTCGGGCGTCCAGGATTGCCTATTTGAACAAAGGGCTCGGTTCCGGTTTCCGCGACGGACCCATAAGTAAATACAAATCGGAAGGGGCATGGTTATCGTCAGGGATATGACCCCTGGCAAACAGCAACCGACGCCTTTCATAGAGCGGCCGGGGCGGATAAGAAAGCGATCCGTTTGCGGCGGGTCGCTGATAATCACCATTCTTGGGATGGTCGTTCGAAAGGAAAAGAAAGAAAGAAAGATCCGAGATGAGCGGGCTAGTGGATAGTATCGGAACCTACTGACAGACAAGCATTCGGCGATTTGAAATCCCAAGTTTTCCCTTAACTTTGGTCGCCAATTAATGACGGCCACCGAATCGTTATCGCTAACGAGTCTTCGAGAGCTTCCCATGAGTGAGCTATGCCATTTTCAAAAAAGAGGTAATCTGCTTCATTCTGCAAAAGAACGTTTTTTTGTAAATCTGGGAAACTAAATCTGAATTTGCCGTACATCAACATGAAGACCGTTTTAGCTGTTTTGTTTGTTTTCGCTAAATCTTTCTTGTCACCCTTATTGTGTTTACCCCAGGGGTCCACTACACGGGATCGCCGTTCCGATTTTTTCTGAAAATAAACAAATCCGTAAATCCGCCTTTTTTCATGGGGAATGTTGTCTCTAATATTACAGTGCGACTCGGCTCTTGAATGTATGCGATGCGCCT
>JAJXYP010000064.1 GCA_021780545.1 bacterium | reverse complement strand
AGGATGATTGAGCTGGCCGTTGCCCGAACCCGCCGTGCATGCGCCGGATGGACACCCGAGCTGGGCGATATAGGTGCCGGCGGAATTGAACTCTTCGACGCGATTGTTGCCATAGTCAGCAACCCAGATATTGCCGCTTGCATCAATAGCAAGGCCCTCAGGACTATTGAACTGGCCGTTGCCGGAGCCAAAACTTCCAAATTTTGATACATAAGATCCGCTAGGACCGAACTCTTCGACGCGACTATTGCCCCAGTCAACAACCCAGATATTGCCGCTTGCATCAATGGCAAGGCCCTCAGGACTATTGAGCTGGCCGTTTCCCGAACCCGCCGTGCATGCGCCGGATGGACACCCGAGCTGGGCGATATAGGTGCCGGCGGAATTGAACTCTTCGATACGATTGTTGTCATAGTCAGCAACCCAGATATTGCCGCTTGCATCAGACACCAGAGAATTGACTTGATTAAATTCACCATTTTTTCCACCTTCTACCATTCCTATGAATGACAACGCAGTTCCATCGGTGCTTATTTTTACGATCGGATGAACTGCGTTCACCGTGGCATACAGCACCGTGGACGTCGGCGTGTTTCCGGCTGGCGTCGTCGGAACCGCTGCCGAAGTTTCACCGCTGCCGCTGATGGTAACGGTTGAAATCAAGGATGGCTGCGAAACAACATAGAGCTGGATCACCGTTGTCGTCGCGGCGTTGCCGGAAATGGGGTTAAAAAGGATATTCTCGGTCGAACCGAGGGGCAGCGTCGAAGTTACGAACGCGAGCGATGACGGAAGGTTATATACGCTCTCCACCGTTCCGGACGCATAGGACGGTCCTTGGAATACGGCGTAAAACGGCGCTGTCGTCGTGGCGTTTGAAAAATAGACCCCCCACTCGGCGGCCTTGGTCTGGTTGGCGGATTGGCTTTGCGCCTCGCGGGCCGCCGCGACGATTTGCTGGGTCGTGGCATTGAGATCGGCTTGATGCGACCCGCCGAGGAGAAACGGCAGGGAAATGGCAGCGATGATCGCGATGATACCCACCACGAGCAGCGCCTCGATCAGGGTGAATCCGCGCAAATGCTTCATATGATCATTATACTACATCAAGCCGCCGCGGCGCCCGGAAAGCAGCGTCCAGCCGGGCTGACGCCCCCCCCTCTCTCAAAACTGCGTCGTCAACTGGTAAATCGGCACAATGATCGAAAGCGCAATTGTCGCCACCATGACGCCCATCGCGAGAAGAATCGCGGGCTCAAGAAGCGACACGGCGGCCTTGATGCTCGCATCGACGTTGTTGGCGTAAAACTTCGCCAGCGTATCGAGCACTTCATCGAGATGTCCCGCCTTTTCCGACACCGCCACTAAATTCGTGACCGCCTTCGGAAAAACCGTTTCGCGCCGGAAAGCTTCGCCGATCGTGAGCCCCTTCTCAAGGCCTTCGTTCGCAATACGCAGCAGGGCGAACTTATACTCGCGCAATCCGACCGTTTCCGCCGCCACCGAAATCGTCTCGATGATCGGCAGGCCGGCGCGGATAAGCGAGCTCATCGTTGACGCCATCCGCTGAACCGCCAGATCGCGGTAAATGCCGCGCACCACCGGAATATTGGTAACGAACTGGTCGAAAAGCCGCCGGCCGGTTTCCGTTTTTTTTACGGCGAAGACGCCGCCTACGACCAGTACGGCGAACACTCCAAAAATCGGCAAGACATTGGCGCCGATGAAAAGACCGACGGCGAACACGATTTCCGAAAAGAGCGGCGGCTTAATATTGCTCGACGAAAACACGTTCGCGACCTTCGGCAGGGCGAAAGTCGTAAGGAATATAATGATGGCGCTCGCGACGCAAAGCAGGATGATGGGGTAAACGAGCGCCGACCGCACCCGCGACTCGAGTTCCGCCTCTCCCTCGAGCGTGTTGCTCAGATCTTCGAAGGTCTTCTGCAGGCCGCCGGACGCCTCGGCCGCCTTAATGAGATTAATAAAGGTCGGGGAAAACGCGCGGGGGTGCGCGGCAAAAGCGGTGTAAAGCGGACGTCCCTTCATGAGATTTTCCCGGATTTCGATCAGCAGATTCTTGACAGCCGGCTTGTCAAAATCGGCGATCAGGATGTTGATGGCGGAAAGAATGTCGGTCCCTACGCGCAGCATAAGCGCCAGGTACTTTGTAAGGAACACCTTGTCGGACGTGTTAATGCCGCCGAACATCCTCCCCCACCAGCCAACGTCGGATGCCTCTTTGACCGGTTTCACGGAAATCGGCCGGAGATCGGACGCGGACAAATGACGCAGGACGTCCGCCAGCGAATCGGCCTCGAAATCGGATTCGATGACCTGTCCCGATGGCTGCACGGCGGTGTAGCGGAAAAGCATGGATGGTTATGGCGATTGCGGTGCGCGGCGGCGGCGGCCGCGCGGATTATTCGCGAATGACCCGAAGCACTTCCTCGAGCGTGGTCTGCCCGACTTCGACCTTTCTCAGTCCGTCCTCGAACATCGTCTTCATTCCGGCTCGGCGGGTCTCCGTCCGCAAGGCCTCAAGATCGAAATGGTCGGCGGTAATGACGCGCTTGATCGCCTCGGTCACAACGAGCATTTCATAAATGCCCATCCGGCCGCGGTAACCTGTCATGCCGCAGCTCGCGCACCCTTTTCCGCGGTAAAGCATCTTCGGCGCCCGCGCTTTTTCCGCCGGCACGCCAATGTTGCGAAG
>JAJXYP010000003.1 GCA_021780545.1 bacterium | reverse complement strand
AATCCTTAAAGTAGCGTGTTATCAAATGCATAATCGACGCATGAACGCTTTCCACGACCTCATATTCGCCCGGTTCGGTTTTCACTAAAATTTTTGCATCAGCCAATCGGTTCAACCTGCCGCCGTCAAATCCGGAAAGGCCGATAACCGGTATATGGTTTTCTTTGGCAAGCGAAACCGCCTTGATGATGTTCCCTGAATTACCGGAGCTTGAAATCGCGATCACAACATCGGTATCCTCGAGATAATTCCGCAACGGACCCGCAAACACCATGTCATAACCGACATCGTTCGCCCATGCGGTTATCTCCGACTCAGTGGAAGGCAGCCTGATGGCGCGGAAACGCCGTCCAGGGAGGGCAAGGCGGTGGCTGAAAACGGTCTTATTGATATCCGCAACCCAGTGCGTTGCGATCGCCAGCGACCCGCCGTTACCGAAAACATAAATACGGCCGTCCCGTTCGTAGCAGGCCTGAAGAATATTGATCGCATGGGCGATTTCTTCGAGTGGAAGATTCTGGAGCCCGCCGCGGACTTTCCGGGAGAAATCTTTGATGAAATCTTCGATCATGATCTTTTTCGCCGATAGTTAGGCAAACGCGACCCCGCGTCCGTTGAAATCGCTGTTATGCAGCAGCTCCGCACCGGACTGGATAAACTGGATCGGTATTTCGCGGAAACCCGTCAACGATTGGGCGGCGGCGGCGGAAGATACCGCTGAACGAATGTCCGCTTTGTGCTCGGGAGGCGCCAGAAATAAAACGCACCCTCCCCCGCCGGCGCCGAGTAATTTTCCGCCCCATGCTCCGGCGCCAAGCCCGGCTTCGTATATGGCATCGATTGCGGAATTCGATCCGTTTGATGACAGGCTCTTCTTTTGAATCCATCCCTCGTGAAGCATCCTGCCCATACCGGGATAATCGGCGGCCGTCAGCCGCGATGCAAATTCGGGCACCGCATCGGCCATCGATTGAAGCGTTTCAAATTTTTTTTCAATATTCGCTTTCTGTTCCGCGAGGACACTCGAAGCATTGCGCGTAATCCCGGTAAAAAATAACATCACCCGATCCTCGAATGCCGATCGCGATTTGAAGTCAAGCAGAACCGGGCGCGCCTGAACCGTCCCGTCGGTCTCGAAGCGAAATCGATTGAATCCGCCGAATGCCGCCGCATACTGATCCTGTTTGCCGATTGGTTCGCCCACCAGATCGATTTCAAGTCGCGACGCTGCCTCGGCGAGCGACGTCTTGTCGATTTTCTTCCCTTGATATGCCGTCAAAGCCCTGATCAGGGCAACCGAAAAGCTCGAAGACGATCCAAGGCCGGTATTGACCGGCAAGGTCGCGAACGAAGCAATCTCAAGGCCGGTTGCGATACCGGCATCAGCGAGCGCCGCTTTGATGCGGGTATGTTTAAGGTCGTCCAAACAATCCACGGTCTCGGTCGTATTATACCGGGCAGAAATTTTGTCGACTAACGGAGTCCGATTGATGGCAATATGAACGAATTTATCGATGGCCGTCGAAATCACCTGCCCCGGGTAACGGCGGTAGAAATCGGGGAAGTCGGTCCCGCCGCCGACAAAACTGATTCGCATTGGGGCTCGGGCTAAAATCATAACTCATAATCTAAATCTTTTTTGAAAAGATGTAAAGCGACGATGGTCGGTCTGTATCGCTGGCTCTTTTTTGTCCGCCGGTGTAAAATTTGACTTATTTTAACTATATGTTAAATTGCATCCGGAATTTTAAATTTCGAATGAGGGAGAGCATGAACAGGACAAAACATACTCCGCCACTCTGGGCTTATGTAGTTGTTGCTACCGTGGGAATCACTATATCGGTTAAGGCCAGTTTTCAGGGTGGTATTCTCAATCCGCTATTTGGCGGCTTGGGGCTTTATCTTTTCGGAATGCTGCTGTTCAAAAACTGCTATTATGAACACAGTCGCCGAATCGGATTCAAGCTGATGAATACTTACCTCGCCGCTTTCGGGATGAGCTTTGCGCTCGTCCTAACCATCAAAACACTGATTTGACAGAACAAGACAAGGAGCAGAAAGATGTTTAGAAAAAAAACCGATGACGAACCGGCGCCGATCGATGTTGCGGTTCGAGAACCTGTCGCAGTAAATCCCCAGCCGACGCTCGTCGGGAGCGATCTGGCCGAATACGAACGAGTGGCGCAAGCAATCGGCTGGCAGCCCGCCGCGCTCATCGAGCAAAAACTCAGAAACTTCCTGGCAGAAAACGGCCTCTGCGTATATCCCTACGAGAAGGTGGAGTCCTACCTCGACAGCATATTCGGTCCGTGCACCGCAAATTACGCGCACTTCACCACATGGGGATGGAGGCCGCTCCGTAAATGCGACATGGGCTGGAATCATGAACTCTTTCACGCGCAGAGGAATGGCAGCACGCTCGAGTCGGAATGTTACCCGGGCGCAGTACCATTTCCAGTCCTTCTGACGGTCCGGAAAATCGCCGAGGCGTTCCCCGAGGTCCGCTTCTTTGTTTCTGACAAACCCAACAGGATCGATTTTCCCAGAGAAGATCCGTTTCTCGGTGTCGGCATACCGGGGATCAAGTTGCCGCTTGTCGTCGAACGCTGGGACGAGCCATCTTTCCGGATGTAACTTCAAAGGGAGCCGGTGATATCCGCCCAATGGGCTTCATCACCGGCTCCCTTTTTTTACCTTAATGTTACGATTTCAACGACTCATTGACAATCTCGAATAT
>JAJXYP010000021.1 GCA_021780545.1 bacterium | reverse complement strand
GCCAACCTTGCCGCCGAACGTGGATCGTACCCGAACTTCGCGGGCTCCGGGTGGTCGAAGGGCATGGTCCCGATGGACACGATCAAAACGCTCGAAGCCGACCGCGGAATGCCGCTCACCGTATCGAAAAGCAGCCGTTACCGCGGCTTAAACTGGGATGCGCTCCGCGAAAAAGTGAAGCTCGGCATACGGAACGCAACGCTCATGGCGGTTGCACCCAACGCGAACATCGGCCTCGTCGCCGGCACAACGCCAGGCATCGATCCCCGCTTCGCCCAGGTCTTCTCGCGGAACAAGATTTCGGGGAAATATCTCGACCTCAATCATAACCTCGTGAACGATCTGAAAAATATGGGGCTCTGGGAAAAAGTGAAAGATCAGATCATCGCCGAGCAAGGCGACCTCACGAACATCGCCGGCATCCCCCAGCATATCAAGGACATCTATAAAACTTCGTTCAGCACTTCACCCTACGCTTTCATCGAAGTCGCGGCGCGCGCGCAGAAATGGATCGACCAGGCGCTCTCGCGCAATATGTATCTTGAAACGCGCGACATCGAGGAAATCATCGACATCTATTCCACCGCCTGGAAAAAGGGCGTCAAGACGACCTACTATCTCCACATGAAGCCGCGCCACACCGCCGAGCAGAGCACCGTGCGCGTCAACAAAGCGGAAAAAATCGGGAAAATCGGCTTCGCCTCGGTCTTTGCCGAGACAACTGGGCCCGCACCCGCAACGGCCGCGGTTGCCGTCGAAACGGTCGCGTCAGTCGTCGCCCGCGGCATCGCCGCAAACGCAACGGAAGCGATAGCCGAAAACCAAGCCGGAACCGGCGGGACGGCGATGGCATCGCACACTCCCATGCCGGCTTCCGATATGGTAGCAACGCCGGCAAAAGCAATTGGTTTCGCTGCGGTAACCGGCATTGAAACGGCGGCGGCATCTCCCGCTCCAACCGCGAACCACTCCACCGGCTCCGGATCCGCCGCCGCGCCGACGGCATCAACAACGCCAATCACTTCGACCGCGTCGAGCGCTACGGCAAAGACCGATAGCACCGCGCCGACTGCTTCTTCGGTTCCGGGGAAAAAACCGCACATTATGCCGCCGTCAGATCCGCAAGCCGACCTCGTTTGCGACAGCTGTCAGTAATGGCGGCCGGCGTGGCGCGCGGCGTCCATTGCCGCTATCACGCTCCCCCTCCCCGCGCAGCGCGGCTTTTATAACATTCCGAGAAATTCCTCTTCCGTGAGGATCCGGACGCCCAGTTTTTTCGCTTTATCGTATTTCGAACCGGGATCGGATCCGACGACGACAAAATCCGTCTTGCGCGTAACAGACTCTGACGCAGTACCCCCTTCCGCGCGGATCTTTTCCTTCGCTTCCTCGCGCGACAGCGATTCAAGCACTCCGGTCACCACGAACGTTTTGCCGGCCAGTTTTTCGCGGCCGCGCGGGACCGGATTTTCAATCACGACGCCGGCGCGTTCCAGACGCTCCAACAGGGACTGATTGCGTTCCGCCCCGAACCATTCCACGATGCTTTCCGCCACCTTGGGACCGACATCCGGAATAACCTGCAGGTCGTCCGCCGACAACTTCCGGAACACGCCACCGATATCTCCGGGTAACAATTCACGGCCCATTTTCGGTAATCCGAAACTCTTCGCAAGCGCGAGCGCCGTCTCTTCGCCGACGTGAAGGATGCCGAGTGCGAAAAGGAACCTTGGGAGTGGAATCCGTCGCTTTCGAGCGGCTTCGGCAACGATGTTTTCCGCGGAGCGATCGCCGAAGCGCTCGAGCGCGGCGATATCCCCTTTCCGGAGTCCGAATACATCGGCCGCATCCGAAATCAATCCTTCGTCGAGGAACGCATCGATGATTTTCGGCCCAAGCCCTTCAATGTTAAACGCCGCGCGCGAAACGAAATGCACGAGCTGCTCCCGATGACGGGCGGCGCATTGTTTTGACGAGCACCGGCTGACGGCGCCATCGCGGATGACGGGCGATCCGTCGACGGGGCAGCGCGGCGGCATTCGGAACGTCCGTTCGCGCCCGGTCCGCAGCTCGGCAAGCACTTTCGTGATTTGCGGTATGACATCGCCCGCGCGCGAAACGACGACCGTATCGCCGATGCGCAGGCCCAGCCGGGCGATCTCGTCCGCATTATGGAGGGTGGCGTGCGTGATCGTCACGCCGCCGACATTCACCGGCCGCATGACGGCGACAGGGGTAAGCGCGCCGGTCCGACCGACCTGAACCCTGATATCCTCGACGACCGTCGTCGCCTCCCGCGGAGAAAATTTGTACGCCATAGCGGCGCGCGGCGCTTTGCCGACGATACCGGCCCGCTCGAATATGGCGTTATCGTTCGCGACAACCACGACACCGTCGATTTCATAATCCAGCTTATCCCGCCGCGCGGGCTCCGCCCACCGATCCCGAAACGCAAACACCTCCGCGAGGCTGTTTGCCGCACGGTTATTCGGGTTTGTCCGAAATCCAAGCGCTGCGAGTATCAGATGCTCTTCTTCGTGCAGCCGCTGTCCAATCGGAGTAACGATATCGTATTCAAAAGAACTCAATCGGCGGGCGGCGGACACCTTGGAATAGAGCCGGCGGATTGAACCGGCGGCAACATTCCGGGGATTGGCGTACGGCTTCGCCCCGCGCCGCTCAAGATCGCGGTTAATCCGTGCGAATTCCCGCCTCGTAAGAAAAACTTCCCCGCGGACGAC
>JAJXYP010000044.1 GCA_021780545.1 bacterium | reverse complement strand
AGTGGGCGAAGCGGTAAACGAGCGCCGCAGACCAGCTACAGAATAAAAGGCCCCTCTAGTGGGCGAAGTACTAGGAGAGCTTTGGTTGAAAGTAAACAGAAACAGCTCTCGCGGAAGGGCTGTTTTTCTATCATAAATTTATGAATAAAAGAGGTTTTGCGCCAATACTGATTTTGCTTGCAGCGGTGGTTGTCTTGGCGGTAGTGGGTGGTGTTTGGTATTGGGGTTCGCATCGGAGCAATGCCACTAATTCCACGCCTAAGCAAACTGTTGTGGACGCCCCAGCTAGTTTATCGGATTCTGGCGCCACAACAAACTCTCTGGCGGAAACGAGCATCGCGGAGTGGAAAACCTACATAAATAATCAACACGGATACACTATTCAATATCCCCCTGGGATAGATATTGTTCTTGTTGGAACGGGTGATGCTATCTCAGCTGAGTCAGTAACTACCAGCGCCATTTCTACGACGACGGTTTGGTATGCCTCTACCTGTATCAATGTGTCGCAAGCGGACACCCCTTGGTATATAAACATATCGACCGATTCCAATTTTTCTCAAGTGCCATGCGGCCCAACTGGAACCGCGGCGGATGACCATCCCGTGCAGGACTCGCTTATGGTTGCTGGGGAAAATATTACGACGCATGGAATTAGCGAGACAAACCATGCCGATGCGAGCTTTCGTTTCAATCTCGGGAAAATCTACGTCAACTATGGAATCGCTTCTACTTCAACCGTGGGATTGAGCGATGAAGATTATCAGAATAATTTAAAATTGATGCATGCGATTATCGCCACATTGAAGCCGATTCAGAATTTTGTGCCTTCTGCCCCGCCGGATAACGGGCGTGGCTAAAAGGCGACATCCGGCTGAAGCCTTTTTTATTCGCGCGATCAGTTGAAGTTCGTTCGTGCTGCAGCGTCTTCTTTCAGCAGTTTTATCTCATCGGGGTTCAAACTCCGGTAGACGGAGAGCCAGTCGCGGGCGATGAGGGATTGCGCGGCGGCGAGCGGCAGGTTGCCGGCGCAGACCTCCTCGTTCAGGTAATTTTCGACGAGATCTTTTTCGTGGAAGCCGGGCGCGGGAGCCGCGGCTTCCGGCCAGAGATTTGCGATTTCGTTGCTGCCGCCGAGTTCGAGTGCAATGAGGTGGTCGGCTTCAAACATGCCGCGGGCCTGGGGGTAGGCGAATCCGTAGGCGTGGTAGACGGCGCGTTTTTCCGAAGTCGGAACGGAGCGGACGGCGGCGGTATAGCCTTTTGTGCAGATTTGCGCCGGCGCCGCCGTCGGGAAAATGGCGCCCGGCGTGCAGGTCGGGTCCGGCAGGCCGTTCCGCGCGGTGCAGCTGCCCGACGCCGTCCGGCGGCCGATGGGATTGCCGGAGGCGGCGGCGCGGGCGGCAAGCAGGGCAACGGCGCGGTTTACCGGCGGAACCGTTCCCGGAGCCGGCGGCGGCGGTTTGGCGTGCCGGATCGAATAAGCGAAAAGGATGGCCGCGCCAAACCAGATCGCGTATCGCAGCGTTTTCGCCATGCGGGGTATTTTCCGTCGCCCGCGCCGCCGCCGTCAACGCGCCCTTTATTAAAATTTAACGTCAGCGCCGCCGCTCTGCCGCCAGAGACTTTCAAAAAGTACCGTCATCGTGTGGTGGATGTCCTCGTCTTCGATGGTAATGCCAACCGGCCGTTTTTTGTTGAGCGAAATAATCGACACCTTGTTTCCGTAAATGAAATTGGCGTTATTGATAACGATGGATTCCGGCAAAAATTGCGTTACGCGCATTTCCTGGGCGTCATGCTGGCGCAGGGAAACCGAAAGTTTGGTCTTCGGCGTCAGCAGGCGAATCCGGAGATAGTGCCGGTAACGCATCTCGATGAAGTCGTCGACGAACGGTTTGCCGAGCGTTGCGACCCAATCATCCCAGGACATGATTGTCGAAAAATGATGCTTGGTCTGGATGATGTCGCCCATGATCTGCTTGATTTCCTCGACGCCGGAATAGGCGCGGACGGTCGGCTTTACGCCGGTGTCGTTCCGGAGCGATTGTAGTTCGGGCAGGACGGTTTTAAGCGCGGCTTCGCTCTCATGGAGCGCAATTATCAGCTTTTCCGGATTTTCGGCTACCCAGGTCTTGCGTTTCCGGAGAAGGAGCGCGTTCATGAGGCCTCTCTCGTTCAGCGATTTGATGACGAGATTGACCGTTGTTCGGGGTAGGCGGGCTTTATTGGCGATGTCTGTTGCGGTTGCGGGGCCGAGTTCGAGCGAAGCGAGATAAACCGACGTTTCATGGGAAGAATAGCCGAGTTGTTCGATGACGGTGCGAAGATGCATAGGATTGCCATCATCCTATCACATCTCCCGATGTCGGAAAACTGACGGCAAAATTGTCAACAAATTCTCCGTCAGCCGGATGCGGAAATCCTTGTGTTTCTCCGCCCGCCGCGCGCGGCTGTGGACAACGCGTTTGGCCGGGAGCGATGTGGGGCTGACAATAAATGGGCCGATAGTTAAAAAATATTAATCAAACGGTCATAATCACCATGGCAAATTCCAGTCCGACGGTTGCGGTGAGAGCGAAAGAAAAAAAGGAAGCGGCGGTCGCCGTGGCGAGCATCCAGAAGCGTGACGGAATGATCGTGCCGTTCATCAAGGAAAAAATTACCGTGGCGGTCAATAAAGCGATGGTGGCGTCGGGAGAAGGATCGTTTCACGAGGCGCAGATGGTTGCCGAGAACGTGTACGCCGACGTGCTTCGAATAACGAAAAAATACCGGAATTTCGTGCCGACTGTCGAGGGGATTCAGGACACGGTGGAAAAAGAGTTGATTCTTGGCGAATACGTCAAAACGGCCAAGGCATACATTCTCTATCGCGAAAAGCGGGCGAAGATCCGCGAAACCGGCGTGAAGGTTCCGGCGAAGGTGCGGAAGCTTGTTGAAGAGAGCCGGAAATATTTTCGGAATCCGCTCGGTGAATTTGTATATTACCGCACGTATTCGCGCTGGATCGAGCGGGAACAGCGGCGCGAGACCTGGGTGGAGACGGTTGACCGGTATATCCGTTTCATGAAAGAGAACCTCGGCGAGAAGCTGACAGCGGCGGAGTACGAACAGGTGCGGCAGGGGATCCTTCAGCAGGAATCGATGCCATCGATGCGGCTGTTGCAGTTTGCCGGTACCGCGGCGCGGAAGACGAACGTCTGCGCTTACAACTGTTCCTATATCGCGCCCGAAAAATTTCAGGATCTCGCCGAAGTCATGTATGTTTCGATGTGCGGAACCGGCGTCGGATTTTCCGTCGAGAGCCGCAATGTGCAGCGGTTTCCGCAGATTGCGTACCAGACGGGCGAGAAGCTGGCCGCTCATGCGGTGCCGGACAACAAGGAGGGTTGGGCGGATGCGCTCGCGCTTGGCATGCGCACCTGGGCGGACGGGAAAGACGTCGATTTCGATTATTCGAATATCCGTTCCGCCGGTTCCCGCCTCAGGACGATGGGTGGAAAGGCGTCCGGCCCCGAGCCGCTCCAGCGTCTCCTCCGTTTCACCCGCGAGAAGATGCTTGCGCGCCAGGGGCGGCGGCTTCGGAACATCGATGTCCATGACATCATCTGCATGATCGGCGACTGCGTCGTCGCGGGCGGCGTTCGCCGGAGCGCGATGATATCTCTTTCCGACCTCGACGATACCGACATCCGCGATGCAAAAAAAGGCCAGTTTTATATCAACGAGCCTCAGCGGATGCTGTCCAACAATTCTGCGGTATACGTCACGAAGCCGACCAATACGGAATTTATGGAGGAATGGTTCGCGCTCATGCAGTCGGGATCGGGCGAGCGTGGCATTTTCAACCGCGGATCGCTCGCCAAGATGCTGCCGGAACGCCGGATCCGGGCTTTCAGGGAATACAATGGCTACTTCAGCCCGTCGGGCGATATGGTCGTGGGGCCGATCGGCACGAATCCCTGCGGCGAGATTATTTTGCAGTCGAAGCAGTTTTGCAATCTGTCCGAGGTTGTCGCGCGTCCCGAGGATGACCGGGCATCTTTGATGCGCAAGGTGCGGGTGGCGGCGATTCTCGGCACGTACCAGGCGAGTTTGACGCATTTCCCGTATCTTTCAAAGGAGTGGAAAGATCACTGCGAGCGCGAACGTCTGCTTGGCGTATCGATTACCGGCCAGTGGGATTGTCCGGCCATCTGGAACGGCAATCTGCTTGAGGAGCTGCGCGCGGAGGCGGTTCGGGTGAACGAGGAATACTCGAAGCGGTTCGGTATCAATCCCGCGACAGCCGTCACGTGCGTGAAGCCGTCGGGTACGCTTTCGCAGATGGTCGATTGTTCCTCCGGCATGCATCCGCGGCACGCGCCGTTCTATATCCGCCGCATCCGGATTTCCGCGACCGATGCGCTCTTCCGCATGCTGAAAGACCAGGGTGTCCCGTACCATCCCGAGGTCGGCCAGTCGGCGGAAAATGCGACAACCTACGTTTTGGAATTTCCGGTGAAGGCGCCCGAGGGATCAGTATACAAAGACGACGTTTCGGCGCTCGACCAGCTCGAGCGGTGGAAGCTGGTGAAGATGCATTTCACGGAGCACAATCCGTCGGTTACGGTTTCTGTCGGGGATGATGAATGGATTGGCGTCGCGAACTGGGTATATGAAAATTGGGATATCGTGGGCGGGCTGTCGTTTTTGCCGCGCGAAAAGCATGTGTACCAGCTTGCGCCCTATGAAGCGATCGATGAAACGCGGTACGCCGAGCTTGCGAAACGCATGGCACACATCGACTACTCGAAGATTATCACGTACGAAAAAGCCGACGAGTCAGATTTGAAGAAAGAACTTGCGTGCGCCGGGGGAGCGTGCGAAATCATATAGCCGTGCTGATTGTCGCAACCGGCAACGGCAAGGGGAAGACGACTGCTGCCATCGGGCAGGCGGTGCGCGCGATGGGTCACGGACGGCGCGTTTTTTTCGCTCAGTTCATCAAATCGGATGGTTTTCCGAGCGGGGAGGACCGTTTGCTGCGGACGGCATTCGGCGATCAACTGACCTTTCTCAAGGGCGGCCGGGGATTCGTGGGCATTTGTGGCGATACGCTGCCTTTCGCCGAACACCGCGCGGCGGCTCTTGCGACGCTCGATGCGGTCCGTGAAGCTGTCGCCTCCGGCAGCTACGGACTCCTCGTGCTCGACGAGGCGAATGTCGCGATGGCCTTGAAACTAATCGCGCGCGAGGAGATGGACGATTTTCTGGCCGCGGTCCCCGTGGAATGCGATGTCGTGATAACCGGACGGGGCGCGGACGAGAGTATCATCTCCCGGGCGGATTTCGTGACCGAATGCGTCGAGGTGAAACATCCCTTCCATAGCAAAGTTCCGGCGAAAAAGGGGATTGAGTACTGAAACGCCCCGGGTACATTCAACTTTCAAGTGCAACACCGGTTAGTTCATAGAATACCTGATACGTGCCTCCTGCAGGGATCGAACCTGCGACCGTCTCCTTAAAAGGGAGCTGCTCTACCGACTGAGCTAAGGAGGCCCGTTTCATTCGTAGAACTGCGAGCAAACAAACCGGATATGATGAGCCGGGGGCGGCGTTTAGAGGAGAGTATGTTCGCAACCCTCCGTCCAATCCCGTTGTTTGTCTCGCAGTTCTACGGCGGCAAAAGGTGCTTTTTTTGTCTCGTCTTTTATGGAAAAAAGGGCTTTTCGCCCCCCATTTTTTAACCTCGCCAGCCCAGATGCACATCTAAAAAAAATGAAAAACAGAGAGAGTTTTTGAAGAGAACTCTCGAAACTCTGTTTAACCCCTACCCCTCGGAACCCTCAGAGGGGTTTTCTTCTGCGTATCCCGTTGCGACGGCGAGCCGCGCCGCCTCGGGCCAGTACCCGGGCCAGTACCCGAGCAGCTGGCTGCAGCGGTCTTTCTCGACCGCCTTTATGTATTGCCCCGCGAGGCGGCGGCAGGCCGCCCGCACGGCCCAGTCCGGCGGGGCTTCTTCCTCGCCGCCGCGCGCCTCGCGGTACGCGGCGGATTTGAACATCCGTCGTAGGATGTTCTCCTGAGAAAACATTTCCTGGCGGTGTTCCGCCGGAAACGTCGTCGACGTTTCCGCGGACGAGCGGATTCGCGCCACGTAGGCTCGGTCCGACTGTCCTTCTTCAATGAAGATTGATTCCTTGTCGATCTCTGTGAGGAGATCGATTGCCGCCGCCGCCGCCTCCGTCGCCGTCCAATTTGAATTGGAGAAACTCTCCAATTCATCGATGGCGGTTGGTCCCGCGACCAACTGCCCCTCAATTGGGCGGGAAAGGACGCGGAGCCCTTTCCCGCCAAATGCGCCCCGGCCGAGCCCTCCAACCACCAGCAGACAACGCGGGCTGCGGGGGGAGTCGGCCGACGGGACGGCCCCTTTTACCCAGGCATGCCCCGCCGAGCTCATCGCCTGGTAATTTCCCAGGGCGATGACCGGCCACGAGGACCGGATTATTCTTACCGGTTTTTTTCCAAACCGGTTGAATTCGACCTTCTCGCTTTTCGCGAGAAGGTCTTTTAGTGTCCCCATTTCCAGCGCGTGCCGAAGCACGAGCTGGAAATTGTTCGTCTGAGTGGCTGACGCCATCCAGACTTTTAGCTCACGCGACCGGCAGTCAATCACTATCGCGTTCCCCATTTGTTCTTTCTTTCGTGTGGTTTGAATTTATCCCGAACTCCGGGATATCCACACGCCTCTCCCTTGTGGAGAGTATGGAAAACACCAACAAAACGACGTCCTCCATACTCTCCACATTAAGAATGCCAAAGCCATCTACGCAATCGTTATCAAGTTTTTAATGAACTCTTTACTATTCCTGCTCAATCCGGGCTCTCTCCTCTTCGAATCCGCGGATCGCTTCTCCTCTTTCGGGGAGATTTTTGCCGTGAAGCGGTGGGTTAAACCGTTTCGCCGGCAACGTATCTCGCTAAAAGAAACGTTGTGGCGCGATGGATCATGTGATCGGCGCGGCTTGGAGATAGAGTCGTCGATTCCCTTTTCTCCTCTGCCGCTCTCGCTCTTTTTAAGCGATGACATGCGCTGCGACGAATGTTTGACAAGTTCCCTCACGAATCATCCTCTCCTCGAGATTGATATCCGCGGGCAACCGTCGTTTGATAAAGAGCTGCTGAAGATCGCTTACCCGGATCTCCTTAGGTCTCTCCTCTAAAATTGCTGGGGAGAGGAATGGGCGTTCGTCAGTCCCATCCCATTCCTTTCCCCGCCAGCCATCTTTTTAAGTAGCTATCTATCTGTCATGCTTACAAACACATGATAGCATGGGATTTAAATATTGTCAAGAGATAGTGGCAATTATTACATAGAAATGAAATAAACCATATAAAATAAGCTTAATTATATAGATTTTATATATCAAAAATGTCATAAACATATGACAGCCTGTGCAACCTACGGCCTATTTTTTAAGAATAGTGACAATATATTATTTGTATGTTATTTTTTTATATATTGATAAACGTATGTATGATCAGATATTAAACAGAGCGGGATTGTCCGCCGACCAGGCAAAAATCTACGAAGTATTGCTTAAGAATGGGCCCTTGTCCGCGGGTAAAATCAGCAGCTACGCAGGCTTGAAGAGGGGCCTTACATATAAGGTGCTTGGCGAGCTGGAAGGCGTCGGATTGGCGGCGAAGAAAAGCGAGAAGGGCGCCGTGGCGCGTTTCGAGCCCGCGCACCCTTTGCGCCTGCAGGATCTCGCGGATCAGCGGGCACGCGAAGCGGCCGACGCGCATACCGCGCTTGAAGGGGCGATTGCGTCATTGATATCGGATTACAATCTTTCTTCGGGGAAGCCGGGCGTACTGTTTTACGAAGGAGTGGAGGGAATCAAGCGGGTGCTCGACGACACGCTTGATTCGAAAACGGAGATTTGTTCATATGCTGACATCGAAGCGGTTATTAAGAATATTGGCGCGATTAACAAGACCTATGTCGCGAAACGAGAAAAGCTTGGAATACGGCGGCGGGGCATACTGCTCGATACTCCCGCGACGCGGGAGTATCTTAAGGATTATCACGTGACCGTTACCGAAAGCCGATTGATCCGGGTCGACGCTCCGCCTTTCGAAAGCGTGATGAACATCTACGATGGCAAAATTTCATACATCACGCTGCAGCCCGACAAAATGATCGGTGCGATCATTGCCGATCGGCATATTTATAATATGCACAAATATCTCTTTGAATATCTCTGGGGGATCGCGGAAAAAATTACGCCGCCTGCTCCAGGCTCTCGGACGTGATAGCGCCGCGAGGCATTTTTTCAAAAACACAGATAGTGCGGTTACCCTCATCGAAGAAGCGGGTCAGGGCATATTCGTTGCGCAGGGGAGACAGATCGGGTTCGGTGTCGTGCGGATAAGAACGGACTAGGATGTCGCTTTGTTCGCGCCCGACTCCCGCCTTGTCGGCCATCGTCGCAATATCTTTGTTTGATAGCTGCTTGGAGGTGAACGGCGTCGCGGTTTTCGGCGGGAGTTCGATTGAGAGACTCGGGGTCCCGTTATGTTCATAGGCGCGGGTAGCGACAAAGCCAAACTCGATATATTTTTTCGTGATGGGACTGCGCGGATTGCAATCCGCAAAGATGGGCACGCCGAGCTCCTTTTCTTCGTTGAGCGCCTGTTCGACCATCGTTTCGCCAACGCGCCCGCGCCAGTAGGTCGGATTTGTATTGAACGAGCCGAAATAGGTCGCCTTAAGTACGCCGTTCCGGTATTCGTGGTCAAACCTGCAGAATGCCGCAATATCGTTTTGGTGTTTCAAAAGATAGAAGCGCGTGCCAGGATTATTAAGAGCATTTTCAAACGAACGGAGGAGGGCGTCGCTGAACTCCTTGGAATACTGGGATCGGTCGCCATAGTTTTTCTGATAGATTTGTTTCATTGCCTCAACGGTTGACGTCTGTTCTTTAAGCATCTCGCCGGAGGAAACGATAAAATCCGCGAATTTGAGTTCGCGGAGATCGAGCGGCCGCGGACCGAGTTCTTGCCGGAGCGCCCTGAAGGTGCTCGTAAAAAGCATCGCTTCCGCTTGTATGTCATCCAGTTTTTTCAGAAGAGGCGTCATGTCCCCGTGAGTGGCTACCGTCGCGGCGTATTGGTCGATGAGCTCGTTGCCTCGTCTCAGCAGATTGCGGGTTGCTTGCTCCGCGAATTCCGCGGTCGTTCCGCTTTCCGGGCGGAAGTTCTCCCGTAGATATTGCTTTGCGGATTCGATTTTTGTGGCTATCTCGGCATATTTGGCAAAAAATTTTCGGGCGTCGTCCCTATCCAATGCGTTGGCGATCGCAATGATTGAATCCCCGTATTTATCGCCGCCCTCGGAGCAAGAGAGGAATGCCGTAATGAAATTTTTTATATGAATGTTAATGTTGTCGGGTTGGTTGTCTGGTAACGGATCTCCAATGGTCCAATGATCCGGGTTGGTAACGACATCGATTTTTTTTAAAGTTGCGATTAATCTGTTTATCTCGTTTGTGCTTTGCTTGTTTATATAACTCAAAAATTGAGCCTGCGCAAAAAGAGGCAGCCCCCCATATCGATTCTAAGGTTATCTTCGATGCTTTTTCGCATGCCAAGGCGCATCAAGTATTGATAGATATAAAGCGTTTCCTCCGACGCGCCGCCGGCAGGGAATAGTCGATGCAAATATTCATCTTTGCTGAGGGCCGGCGGTTCGCTGTTGGTTCTCTCTGCCGCCTGGATATATTTAAGATTTCTATCGAGGATTTCTGCGGCCACAAAAGGATGGAGGTATCTTATGCCGACTTGATCCAGATCAAAAAAAAATGTTCTTCCGGAATCACGAAGTCGTTTATCGAATAAAGAAAGAGATTGCGACGGTGATCTCAGATGGGCGGAAGCCGGACCCGAATACCAGTCGCTATTCAATTCTGAGTAAATGTAATTATCAGAAGGATCGTTCATGCTGGCATAAGATCGATCGTTCGGTTCGGCAGGTCTTCCGGCGGCGGTCAAATCGAATATCTTTTCGAGGTTCCCGTGACGATACATCCCCAGGTATCCTTGGCCCAACGGCAGGACCATGTGCGAACGAAGATTGCCTTGGGTGATCCCGTATTGCAGGCGCAATTTGTAAGAGCGATAGATGTTTTGATAGGTGTAGATAGTTTCGTTCGCCGCACTTCCGGCGATCCCTTTTATGGCGTCTCTCTTCTCGTCAAAATCGAATGCCGTTGCCGCAATGTCTTCAAGATGCTGTTGGATGAGATAGTTTTCATCAGCATCCTCCGAATTATGAGTAAACAGCTTTACAAATGTTTTCGCAAAACGCGTATAATCCCTTTTGTTGTATCTGTTGGGAGTATCGCTTTCATCGTCGTGAGAGTCGGGACTAATCATTAAGCGATATATTTGAGGTGGAATAAAATTCTGCAATGCTTTGATGTCCGAGCTGACGAAATCCATAACCTTATGGGCGAGTACGTTGGTTTGGGGATGGTTCGCTCGGATCAGGGCAGAGAGTTGATTTATCAACTTCAACGGGAGCACGCACTCTTTTTTGTCAAGGGCTTGGGCGAATCTTTCTTCTGGGAAGGCGGCATTTCCCAGACTATTTATTTCGCTCATAAGGGCCACAACAGAAAATGATAATGGTTTTTTACTGAAGGTGATTTCGTGCGAGATTATTTGATATACAGCATCAATGCGGCGCTGTCGACCTTCGGGAGAGTCCCCTCGGCGTATATATTCGAGTATCATCAATCCATCCGCCCATTTCGGGGCGGTGCGGCCATCTCCAAATAAGCGATCGAGTGCGCTTCCTAGCTCGTTTTCCGTGATCGCTTTCGCGGGCGGATCTTCGTGGACGATAACGTTTGCTATCTCTTCCGCTTCGTCGATCGTAAAAGACTTTCTTTCGGGAGCGTCGTCATTCCGGGAAGCGGGATCTTCGAAGAATCTAAAGGGTGAGCGGCTGAGTATCTTGAGGGGAATCGAGTCGCGGCGTTTTTGTGAGTTATCGGTCAAGTTTCGAACATTGCACAGCGAATGTACTAGCGCGTCATACTCCTGTTTTTTCTCATTTCGATTATAGAATTGAGGATCATTGTCTGTCCGGTGCTCTTCCGAAGCATTGAATTCCGTTCCCATTCTTTCTTTATTGGACATAGCGCATTTTTTTACTTTTATTATCG